>JAVBOP010000034.1:0-41948 GCA_031550405.1 Kapaibacterium sp. (SeqCode) | reverse complement strand
AAGCCGCCGGAGCCACGCTCGGTGTTGTCAAGTTCATTGGTTTCTTCCCATTTTGCCTGCTCATACCTTGCAATAACCAGCTGCGCTATCCTGTCGCCGCGATTTATCACAAAATCAACGTTCCCAAAATTGGCAAGAATTTAGGTAATTATTGGAGTTGACCGCAGGAACGGCATTTATAACGTTGAATGCCTCTTTGAAAACCAGATTTTTTAATACTTTTGAACCGCAATTTGAAAACAATAGCAATTATGAAAAGCGATGGCAATAATGATCAAACACATATATCCATTTCTATATAAACAATATAATCTACACCGTTGACAAGTGATTGTCATATAACCTTCTTAGATATTGGATGTCTTCCCAGACCGAGCGCTTCCACGAAGGGTTGCGGAGCAATGCCGCAGGATGATAGGTTATAATAGTTTGAATGCCGTGGTAGTCAAATTTTTTTCCACGCACTTCCGCCATTTTATGCGTTTTTTTAAAAAGTGCATCGGCAGCCGTAAGTCCAAGAGCCAAAATGAATTGCGGCTTTATCAATTCAATTTGTTTTTTAAGATAATTTTCACAAAAATATATCTCTTCAGTTGTTGGCTTTCTATTGGCAGGTGGACGACATTTGCAAATATTAGCAATATATACCTCTTCACGAGAAAAATTAACAGATTTTAATATATCCGTCAAAAGCTGCCCAGCTCTGCCCACAAACGGCAAACCCTGCGCATCCTCATCTGCACCGGGAGCTTCGCCGATCACCATAATATCAGCATTTGGATTGCCAGAACCAAACACCAGCTTGTTGCGAGTGCTGCCGAGCGTGCAACATTGGCATTCAAGAATATTGTCATGCAATTGCTCCAGCGAGCTTATGTGCGCCAAATCCCTGAGCGGTATATTTACAGAATTTTGTTTAAGGTTAGCTATTGGCTGCACAGATGTTGAAGTTATTTCATTAATTGGAAGCGGAGCAGAAGGAACGTCAACCTCTATATTATAAACAGGTTTATCAAGCTGCGATTTTTTTTTCTGATTTTTTTTTGCAGGCATGTCATTAAAATATATAATATTTCCCGATAGCAATTGATTCGACATAAAATAATTTATTAACTTCTCTTTTGTAGGCATGTGATAGTTATAGGATATGGATTTATGAATTTAAATTAATAAATATATGCAAAAAGCCCACTATTTCGATAGCGAGCTTTTATTGTCAAATACATTCTCAATGTTGGCAAATCTCTGTTAGTACGCCATTTGTGGATTTTGGGTGCATAAATGCTATTTTCATGTCATGCGCACCCAACCGCGCCGTTTTATCAATTAATTGTATGCCTTCGCCTTCCAAACGCTGCAATTCAGAATTTACGTTATCCGATTCGAAAGCGAGATGGTGCAAGCCGCCTTTGCCGCCGTTTTTTTCTATGAATTTGGCGATTGGCGACTCGGGTGATGTTGGGAAAGTAAGCTCTATCAATACCCCGCCAACGCTGAAAGAGGCCACTTCAATTTTTTGGTCTTCCACAGTTTCTCTGTGAACAGATTCGAATTGGAAAATTTTTCTAAACGTTTCTAATGCTGCTTCCAAATCAGTAACAGCTATTCCGATGTGATTAAGTCCTGTAATCATAAAAATCTATATTTAAAATCAAAAAATATACAAACAAAATTAGCTAAATTCATTGAAATAAACAAAGACTAATTCTCCGCTCTGTTCTCTCATATTTTTTTTGTTACGGGCGAAGCTAATATGAATTTTTCATTTAATTTTGATTTTAGTTTTGAATGAGGAATATCTAATTCTAATTTTCCGTTCATGGCTATTGAAATGCTGCCGGTTTCCTCTGACACAATCAGCACAATAGCATCAATTTTTTCCGTCATGCCAAGACCGGCGCGGTGTCTTGTGCCGAGCAAACGATTGCCAACTCGCCTTTCGTTTGAAAGAGGCAAAATACATCTTGCCGATGAAATAATTCTTTTTTTATCAACAATAACTGCTCCATCGTGTAAAGGAGCTTTAGTATTGAAAATAGAAAGCAGAAGTTCTTTGGATAAAATGGCGTCAATTTTAATACCTGCATCTATGGAAACCATTGATACATCTTGCGTTTGCGGGAATACAATGAGAGCGCCAATATGATGTTTGCTCATTTCTATTGCAGCATCAACAACCTCATCTACCGATTCAATTAAATTAGTTTTTATGAAAAGATGAAAAATTGGACTTCTTGTGAATTGGACAAGCATTTTTCTGATTTCAGGCTGAAATAAAATTACAAATGCCAGAATCCAAATGTCTGAGAGCAAGCGCAGTAGCCAGTTTATGGATTTCAAATTGATCGCTTCGGCAACAAATGAAAGTCCGATAATAATGACCAAACCGAATAGAACCTGAATTGCGAGAGTATCTTTCAAAGCTTTGTAAATCCAATAAAATATTAGAGTTACCAAAGCTATATCCAGCAAGTCAAATAAAGTAAACGAAATAAATCCAATTTTAAAAAGTTCTATCATCTGTTCAAACCATAATGTGCATTTTCTAACACAGCAAAATTACTATTATTTTATCTATATAAAAAAAGAAAAGACAATATATGCAAGGCTTTTAGACAGAATTATGAATTTTTGTTAATAAACATAATTGATTGTCAATCAAGATATCACGGAATTATTCCTAAAAAATAAAATACTGTATTCTAAGTTTTCATTTTTTTATAACCATCTTCTTGCCTACAACAACAAAAATTATACAAAGATGTCTTCTTTGCCGCGACCACCGATTGCGATTTCGTCTTGAGATTCGAGCTGTTTGATAACATCTACAATGCGCATTTGCGCCGCTTCGACCTCCTTAAGCTTAACAGGTCCCATAAATTCGAGCTCTTCCTTGACAACAGCCGAGGCACGCTCGGACATGTTTTTAAATATCTTTTGCCTGATTTTTTCGTCAGAAGCCTTCAATGCCAACGCTAAATCGCGTTTATCAACATCACGCAATATTCGCTGAATACCTTTATCTTCAATCTGCACAATATCCTCAAACAGAAACATTTTGCGCTTGATTTCCAGCGCCATGTCTTCATTCGTATTTTCAATCAATTCAAGCATGGACTTAGCCACAGCGGTGTTCGACTTGTTAAGAATATTTGCAACAAGCTGGTAGCCGCCGGTTGACGCCAGATTTTGCGACATCGTACCTTCTGCAACTCTATCAACAACATCTTCAATTTCAGAGACAATTTGCGGAGAAACCTTGCCGAGAGTCGCAATGCGCATGATAGTATCGCCGCGAAGCTCTTCGGGAAATTCAGCCAAAACTTCCGCCGACTGGTCCGGGGTTAAATGCGATAAAATCAAAGCGATGGTTTGCGGGTGTTCTTTGGCGAGAAAATTAGCCAACTGGTTGGGATCTGTTTTTTTCAAAACAGTAAATCCCTTTACCGTCGTAAGTACACGTATTTTCTCAATAATTTCCATTGCTCTATCCAAACCATAAGTTTTTTCGAGCAACATTTGCGCATATTCAAAGCCGCCTTCAACGAGAAAATTAGAAGCAGAAATAAGTTGATAAAATTCTTCAATAACTTCTTCGATTATATCGCTTGCCAAATCCTTAAGATTTGTAATTTCGACAGCGATTTGCTCAACTTCCTGTATATCAAGCTCCTTAAAGATTTTTGCCGCAGTGTCGACATCCATTGTCATCAATAAAACAGCTGCTTTTTGCCTACCGCTTAAATCTCTTACCGATTGAATTTTTGAAGTTGTTATTTCCGTTTTTGCCATACTCTATGAATATTTTTTAATAATTATTGACAAATAAATTTATGAAACGCATTTATTACAATCAAATCTTGTGCCATTTACCATTTAATATTGTATCAATTGATGTAAATGAAAATATACTGTAAATTATATGATGTCGACACTGCGATTTATTAATTTTTATTCATAAAACTACAATCTATAGCTTAATAATATCTGTAATGTTACCATATTGTCATTTTATACAGAAATATAAATATATCATATAAAATCCGATACATGATTGAATTATTTTGATGCAACATCAGTAATTGTAACGAACATTCAATCATATATTCGTATTAGGAATAGCATTTGGTTTTTGCCATATAATGATGTTACAGCCTTCCATACTACACCACATGGGGGAGCCACAGAAAAATAAAACTCCACTAAGGATATCAGTGGAGTTTTTGAATACGGAGATGGTATTTTTACATGCCGGACGGTGTGGCTGGTTCGTCAGGTCTGCCTGCATTGTCGTTTGGTATTTTAACCAGTATAAATGCAATGAGGCACAATACCAGTATGCTGATAACGAATGGAGCGCCCGGGAACACTGCTGGTGGGAATATATTGCCCACTGCAAAGCCTGCAAACACAAGCCCCATCAACGCCTCGCCGGCAATCAATCCCGATGCCAGCAATACGCCGACATTGCCGATACGCACTTTCTGCCAGTCATTAAATCCTTTGTTCTTCGAGTATGAGTCGCATATATAGCGTATAATGCCGCCAAGGAAAATAGCAAATGTTGTTTCGAGCGGCAGATACATACCGACGGAAACAAGCATAGGGCTTTTAACCTGCATACATATCAATGCAATACCCATAAGCATACCGACTATGATAAGAGGCCATGCCATGTGACCGCTTACGATACCCTGCGATAATATCGCCATTAAACTTGCCTGCGGTGCCGCTAATGACTTGCTGCCAAAGCCGCCTTCATAGCCTTCCTGCAAGCCTTTTGCTATATCACCATCATTGAGGAATGATAGAACAAAAAACATTACAGAGCCAGCCAATACTACGCCTACTATATCGCCAACCTGCATTTTCCAGGGCGTACCACCGAGTATGTGTCCTGCCTTCAGATCCTGGAACATTTCGCCGCCAACAGCCGATGCAACGCACACTATTGCTGCAACTATAAGTACAGAGGCAACGCCGCCCATCTCTTCATTCACGCCTAATGCCACCAGAATCAAAGCGGTTATAACAAGAGCTGTTAATGTAACGCCACTGATAGGATTGTTGCTTGAACCCATAATGCCGACCAGATATCCTGATACCGCAGAGAAGAAGAAGGACAGTATGACCACCAGCAATGCGCATGCTGCTGACATAAACAGTGAGCTGAATATCAAATGCACTAAAAGGAATACCGCTACTGCAACCGCTATAATTGCAATTAATATCCAGTTAAAAGGTATATCCTTTTCTATCCTGCTTGTTGCTGTATTGCCGCCTGTTGCTGCTTTTTTGACATCAGATACTGAGCGGACTATGCCGGCAATAAGAGATTTTCTCATATTGAAAAGCGTATAACATGCACCAACCAGCATGCCGCCAATAGCTATAGGCCTTACTATTGACTTCCATACGCCATTCATTTGGAATACAGGATCATTTACTCTGGCAGTTGCTTCCTGCAAAGTTAAGCCGCCATTTGATACCAGCATGTTTATCCAAGCATTCAAATCAAGCGCTGGAGATAAGAAATAATAAATTATAGGAGTTAACAGTCCCCAGGCAATTAAACCGCCGGAAAAATTAAGTGCGCCTAATCTTGCACCAATAATATAGCCAACACCCATGTATGCCGGACTGATGCCGGGCGAGCTGAGCAATAAGCCGCCTTGCCCCTGAAATGCGCTGCCTGTTATGGTTTGCTTGGTAAATGCGATAAATTTTTCCCAGCTTGCAGGAAAGAACTTAAATTCGCCAAGCAATTTAATTAATGCACCCAAGCCCATAGCTCCAAATAAAAATTTCGAGCCACCTTTGCCGCTGCGGCCTGTTTTATGTATCTCGGCAGCAGCAACAGATTCAGGAAATGGCAAGTCCTTGTCCTCGACCATTACCCTGCGCAGCAATGCTACGAACATAATGCCAAGCACACCACCCAGCACAAGAATTACAGAAGCTGTGATATAGCTTGAAGTTGTAAGGAACGGATGCCATATTCCGGCAACATAAAATGCCGGCAGCGTAAAGATAGCGCCAGCAGCAATAGATTCACCAATAGACCCGACAGTTCTTGAGATATTTTCTTCAAGCACCGAGCCTTTCATAATTTTAAGTAACGCCATGCCGATAACAGCCGCAGGATATGTTGCTGCAATGGTCATGCCCGCCTTTAGCCCTAAATAGGCATTCGCCGCCCCTAACACCACTGCCATTATAAGCCCTAATACCAATGCTTTAATAGTAAGTTCAGGCAAATTGGAATCGGCAGGAACGAAAGGAACAAATTTTTTTTCTTCAGACATAAGCCCTCTCAATTTAGTTTTAAAAAGTAATAATAGTTATGTATCTTCAACAACTGCAATTTAGTGAAAAATATTTTAAAACAACAACTTTTTTTTCTCTTGCGGTATAACGGGAAAGGTAACTGCATCTTTTTTGAAAGTGGAACAATGCCAACACATACGATAGATTTATGAATAAAAATTCATAAATAGTAAAAATAACTACCTTCATAATTAAAAAAACATATCCCTAATTTGTGCTATCCACGACTTCCGCATAATATCAAGTAAAGTAATATATTTGAGGTAGCTGTCCACTGTGCTTGGTATTAAAGAGACAAGCCTTATAAATATTGCTATAATTCGCTTGTATCTTCAGCTTTTTGCTGTGAAATATATTCTTCGTATTCGGTCAGAGGAGTGCTAACATCAGGTATAATATCGAAATCATTGTAATCACTATTTGAGTGTTCGGCACGTTTTTCGCGGTCAAATTCAGTAATATTTTGTTTAATTATCTCAAGCTGCGAATTAATTCGAGCATCAATTGTGCCAGCCGAAGTGTACAAAATGCAGCCACCCTGTTTAACATTGGCATCGCTTATAAGCATTGTGTTAGCAAACATGGCATCATTTTTCGTCAGCGATGATTGGGCTGTTTTTAAGCACTCAATGTCCGCAGGATTGGCATGGATTTTAAAAATAACATCGTCATCCAATTCTTCTATGGCTCTCTTAACTTGCTGTAAAATAATATTATTATCTAACTTCACTTCCTTGTCAATTATTGCCTCAGAAATGACCGCTGCAACATCAAGCAATTTATTTTTAAACCCATCAATAGCATCAGAATAATGTTCGCGCAACTCAAACATCAGCTGGTCAATACGCCGCACCCACTTGTACGCCTCCTGTATTTTCGCCTCTGCATTAATGCTCGCCATTTCCGTGCAATCTGCAAAACCTTTATCATAGGCATCTTGAATCTGCTGACGGGCAATTTCCATGTCAATAGAATTATTTTTTGCTCTATCTATTTCAATTTCAATAGGTTTATCATTATCAGCTATGGTATATATTTCCGTATAAATGGTCCTGTTTCGTGCTTGAATTTTTGGCAAAACGTCCTCGTTATTTGCCAAATCATGAGCAGCCTCTTCTGAATTATGAATATTTTTTAATTCTTCAGGCTCATCTTCTATTTTTTTATCAATATCAGAAAGAGCCCCCATCTGTTCAAGCTCTTCATCAACGATTCGCTCAGTTTCAATTTCATGCTGGGTTTCGCTATCCGCCACAGTAACAGACTCAAATTCATTCTGCAATTCCGTCGCTCGCTTATCCATTTCTTGCTGCAATATCTGCTGAGCTTGGATTAACTGTACCTTGCTTTTTTTCTTTCTAATTTTTAATATGATTTCACTCATGTTATTGCCTGTTAAATTTGTTGTAAATAGACGTAAATATTACAAATTTGTTTTACGAATAAAAATATATTTTTGATTCTATTGGAAGTTACGGTGAATTAAAGACAAGAATAAAATACCGGTTGACTTACAAGATTTATTAAAAAAAAGGAAAATATTATTTAAAAGTATATAAGAATTTGTCTTGATGTTTCCTGAATCCGTCATTTTTACTACATAAGGTTTTCCAATAAATGTTGTCGATATTAAATATTTTTTATTATGGCATTCCCGATGAACGTTGCTGCTAAGCCTAAGAAAATACTGGAAAATATGTAAATAGCAGCGTATAAAACCTGACCGTCTTTAAATAATAAAACAGTGTCGTTTGAGAATGCTGAAAATGTGGTAAATCCGCCGAGCAATCCTGTTACTAAAAATAGTTTCCATTCGTTGCTAAAATTTATTTTATTTGCCAATCCGAAAAACAATCCTATGCAAAAGCAGCCGATAATATTGACAATCAATGTTCCGAGCGGAAATTTGGCGAAAAATTTAGCATGCACGCATTGGGACAATAAATAGCGAAAAATTCCACCTATAAAGCTACCTGCACCAATTAGAAATAATATTCTCATTTTTGTTAAAATTTTAATTTGTCTATATTTATTGTTTCTTAAAAAATATTTATAAAGATTGTTTGAATAGAGCTGCAAATTGCTTGGGAGGGCGCACTGGCTTCATCGTTGATTGCGATACAAATGTGTGGCGAGTGTAGCCTTCGCAAAGCAAATTGCCTTCTCGAAATATTTTGTAATTAATTTTAATTATCGGAGAATTTTCAAAAGTAAATTCGGTTTCGATATCAAGAAGGTCATCGTAAGCCGCTGATATATAATACTTTGCATACGCATCTATTAGTGGAAAATAATATCCTATGCTTTCAAAGAATGTATAAGGCAGGCCGTTAGCGCGCATCAGTGCATTGCGCCCAGTTTCAAAATAAACAAGATAATTAGCATTATACACCACACCCATTTTATCCGTTTCCGCATAGCGCACCCGCAGTTGGCTTATATTTTTAATACTTTTCATACTTAAAAATCCTTATTATAATAATTTTCAATGCTAAAATAATGCTAAAATATAAAAATAATGTTAATTTTGTATCAATATTATTGCAAATTCTAATTTTAGAGGTAGAAATTATGAATAATTTTTCATTTTACAACCCAACAACGATTATATTCGGCAAAAACACTATTTCGCAGATTGGCGATGAATTACGCAAAAAGGGCATATCCTCCGTGTTACTGCTTGCCGGCTCAGGCTCTATCAGGCACAACGGCGTGTATGATACAGCCGTTAAGTCCTTAAATAATAATGACATAAGATTTATTGAGCATTGGGGAGTTCGTCCCAATCCTATTGTGGAACATGCGCGAGAAGGTATTGAATTAATAAAAATTCATAATCTACAGGCTGTGCTTGCTATAGGCGGAGGTTCGGTTATAGACGAGGGCAAATCGATTGCCGTTGGATATTATCTTGACGACGTTTGGCAGGCTTTTGACAAGAGCGTAGTTCCGCAGAAAGCGTTGCCGGTGTTTACGATATTAACTCTATCCGGCACGGGCACGGAATCGAATCGCAATGCTGTGCTTTCAAACAAGGCAATGCAGCTCAAGCTGTCTTTATATTCTGACTTGAATTTCCCCAAAGTGTCAATTATAGATCCTTCGGTGCAGATTAGCCTGCCTTGGAATCAGACGGTGAATGGGGGAGTTGACGCTATAACGCACTGCATGGAAAACTATTTCACAGGCACAGGACAGGAAACCACAATATCAATAAGTGAAGCGCTAATGCGCACTATTATAAGGTGTTTAGATGAATTGCAAATCTCGCCGACGGACTATGACTGGCGGGCAAATCTCTCATGGGCATCGGTTTTGGCATTAAATGGCATTTCAGCGGCAGGAATGAATGGCGGCGATTGGGCAACGCACAAGTTGCAACATGCCATTAGTGCCATATATCCAGATGTAGCGCACGGTCCGGGCTTAGCGGCTATATTTCCGTCATGGCTGCTTTATTGCAGCAGAGCCAATCCACAGCAGTTTGCTCGCTGGGCAAAAAATGTTTGGGGTGCCGATTCTGTTGAGCAGGGAGTGCAGAATATGGTGTCAAAATTCAAAAAATGGGGAATACCTGTGAGTATCAAAGAGCTTGGGGTTATGAAGGAGGATCTTCCGGCAATAGTGCAAAAATGCTTGGGTATAGCGCCTGTTATCGGTGGGCTTGTGAAGCTGTCGCAGCAAGATATTGAAGCTATATATGAAATGGCGTGGTAGAAATAGAATATCATGATATGGCAATTATGCACTATCTTGCTTGTATGGATAAACTTAATTGAAAATAACAATGAAAAAGAACAGGGCAAATACAATACTTTTATTGCTTCCATGGTGCATTATTTTCATCATTTTTTGGCTATATCCGCTGCTCTATACAGGTTTTTTGAGTTTGAACAGCTATGATTCCATTACAAATGAAAATAATTTTATTGGTCTTGCTAATTATGAAAAAATGTTTATCGATCCGCTATTCTGGAAAGCGTTGGCTAATACTTCTATTTTCACACTTGGCACAGTGCCGTTTACCGTTGCCATAGCCTTAGGTTTGGCGACACTGCTGAATAGCAAGGCTGTCAAATTCAAAGAATTTTTCCGAGCTTCATTTTTTGCACCAGCTATAACCTCTGTTGTTGTAATATCTTTAATTTTTACGAACTTATATGCGAAGAACGGATATATTAATAAAATTTTAGAAACGCTTGGATTGCCCGCCTCAAATCTGGGCTGGCTATCAGACCCCAGCACTGCGTTGCCTGCAATTATGCTCATGGATATTTGGTCGGCTTGCGGATATTATATGATAATTTTTTTAGCTGCAATGCAAACAATTCCGCAATCGCTATATGATTCCGCAGTTCTGATGGGAGCAAAACCATTTTTGGTGCTGCGGAAAATCACTATACCAATGATAAAATCTTCTTTAGTTTTTGTATTGGTTATCAATGTTATTAAATCTTTTCAAATTTTTATGGAGATATACGTGATGACCAAAGGCGGACCGTTATATTCAACTACTACCCTTGTTTATATGGTATTTACGAATGCTTTTGAAAAGTCAGATTCGATGGGGTATGCCGCTGCAATTGCATATTTTCTGTTTTTTCTTTTATTAATTCTTTCTTTTATCCAATTAAAACTAATAAAAAACAAGTAATACCATTTGCTAATACAAATTTGTATTATAATAGCATGAAGCATATTGAAGCTGCCTCCTCTTTTATCAATGAATTTGTTAAATCGGATAAAAAATCACTTAATTGTTCAAGATTTTCTTAATAAATTTTCAAGCTATAGTTCGCTTTCTGCAACATTAATGATTTTTATCTTAGAATCCATACGCAAATATAGCATTTTTTGGAGAAACAAAACAGCTGCAAATTTGTATTGGTGAAATGGATAAATCAACGCGTATGAGGCACGACCTATTTTCTATAGGACAATAATATATAAAAAATATCGTCATCCATACAATGTCTATTTAATAAATTAATGCGTGGAATAACATGAAACATCTAATTATCTATTCACATCCAAATCCAAAAAGCTTTAATCATGCAATTATGGAAACAGTCAAAAATGTATATGAGAATCGCGGCGACGAGGTCGTTGTGCGAGACTTGTATGCAATGGATTTCAATCCACAGCTGTCAGGCGATGATTTTATGGCATTGCTGCAAAAAACGCAGCGCATTGATGTAAAAACAGAACAGGAGTATGTTGCTTGGGCTGATATGTTAACATTTATTTATCCAACATGGTGGCACAATCTACCTGCAATATTGAAGGGGTGGGTGGATAGAATTTTCACACTGGGCTTCTCATACTATTATGATGCAAATGGCTTGCAGGGAATGCTGACCGACAAAAAGGCTATAATTATAACAACTTGCGGCAATCCGTATGAATTTATCGAAACGAATGGATATTTCGATTTGTATAAAAAATTGGTGGATGAAGGCACGATAGGTGCGATGGGTATTGATATCCGAAAGCATTTTTATTTCACAGGAATACCCCGCACAAGCGAGGAAGAGCGAAAATCCATGCTGCTTCAATTGCAGACGGATATACCTGAATTAATAGGCAGTGTTAGTTAACTCTATTATATACTGCAGGACAGGAAAATCTATCGCACTAAGCTATTTCCCATAGACTCCTTGCACTTAACTTAATGCTTATTATTGCTTATATATGCCAAAAGCTCGCGGGAAGAGACCTGCGAGCTTTTGATTGTTTTTGCCTTACTTTTATTTTTGAAATTTTACGCCGCTATCCGCTAAATACTTAATGAATGGGTTGCTTGCCGCCATTTCGGAAGCAGTATTTACCAGCTTTTGCAGCTTTTGTTTTTCCTCATCTTCAGGCAGCGTGTCAGCAGGGACCACTTCCGGCACATTGTTGTCAATGCTGTAATTATATTTCGATTCCTTGCCTTTTCTGATATATGCAGGCTGGTCGTAAGCCTTCAGCTCATCTTCGCCATGAGGTCTACCAAAGCGGGAGCCGTGCACCTGCCCGCCTATCATTTCGATGCTGGATATATTGTCATTTCTCGTTGCAGCGACGTTGGTTATTTTTGAATTAGGATTGAAAATATCAACGCTATCGCTCTCATTTGATGAATTATTAAATAAATTTAATTTTTCATTACTCTCGTTATGAGCTTGTTTATTTTTTGCCGCCTTATAATCTAATCGAAAATTTTTATTCTTAGCAGCATCCAAATTGGCTTCAGTATTCAATTTTTTTTTCTCATATTTTGAAGCCGGAGCTATGATTGTTATGGCAAACTCGTCAGAATCCACAAGATAGTCTTCGCCATTTTTTATATCAATCTCGTGTCCTGCCGCCTTTTTCAAAGTATCATAAGCCATCTGAATTTGCTCAATAGTATAATTTTCGCCAGCCTTGATGTTTATTAACGCAAACTGAGAATTTTTGATAGACAAGCCATCGAAGAAAGGAGAGTTTAGAGCCTGCATAACAGCTTCCGTTGGGGCATTATCGCCTCTTGCACTGCCGATACCGATAATTACCTCGCCAACGCCTGAAAGCACCGTGCGAACATCTGCAAAATCAACATTGATAAAACCGTCGTTTATAATAATATCAACTATGCCGCTTATTGCGTTATCGAGTATATCATTTGCTTTGTGGTATGCATCTATCGGGCGCAGGTTATTGCAGCCCTCAAGAATTTTGTCATTCGGAACAACAATATAAGCATCAACATGTTCCTTAAGCCTTGCAATACCTTCCTCTGCAAGAGCTTTTTTGTTATTGCCTTCCCGAGTAAAGCACTTGGATACAATACCGACAACTAATGCGCCTGTTTCTTTCGCTATTTTGGCAATAACCGGCGAGCCGCCAGTTCCGGTGCCTCCGCCCATGCCACATGTAACAAATATCAAATCATAGCCGTTCAACATTTGTTTTATTTCATCATAGCTTTCTTCGGCTGCCTTTTTGCCAACTTCAGGCTTTGCTCCTGCGCCCAAACCTTTGGTATAATTAACTCCAAGCAGTATTTTATTTTCAGCGCTTGTCTTGTCAAGAGCCTGTTTATCGGTATTTGCTGTAACAAAGGTAACGCCATGTACATTGCGATTAATCATGTTGTCGATAGCATTACCGCCTGCTCCTCCAACTCCGATGATACAAATTTTTGCTGCTAAATGCGATTGAGTAGCTAAATCTATAGACATATTCCCCCCATCTATGGTATTTATTGTAACTTTATCTCTGTGATGAATTATGATTTTTTTTTAATAAATGTATATTATGCTGCACTTATACATTTTTAAGAATGTAAATATACGAATATTTTCAAACAAATATAAGCATTTTTTATTATTTATACATTTTTTTAGATAAAATATAAGGTTGATTATAGTTGCCATGATTGACAGCTGACAACAGGTATGAATTTTGACCTTATTCCGCTTTTCTATTATCCTTGACAAAAAAAAGATAGAAAAAAAGAATTTCGGGGATAATGAAACAGGATAGAGCAAATGTGTCAGCATTAAAATGCTTTGAATGCCAGCTTGCAGGAAAAATAAGATCAGCAATCGTTTGTGAAATTGACCAACCGACAATAAAAACTAACGCGACAACGGAAACGGCTAAGAAGGCATCTTTTATGCCAATATTCTGCCAGTTTTTGGTAAAAACATATAACGCTGCAAGAATATGCAAATGAAATATTATTAATTCAATCATTATTTTTTATTTTTAGAAAAATTAATTAAATTTGAAACCAAGATAACAATTTTTTATCACAATAAGGTTCTAAAATGCAAAAAAGTTATATCACAGAAGATTATATTATTATCTATATTACTGTTCCTTCGGTGGAAGAAGGAAGAAAAATAGCAGCGGCTTTGGTCGAGGAGCGCCTTGCAGCCTGCGTTTCAATTATTCCACAAATTATTTCTACATACCGATGGAAAGAAAAAATTGAAGAATACAAAGAAACGCAGCTTATGGTTAAAACTGACTCAAGATTGTTTGACGAAATTGTGGAGTTAGTGAAGAAATTACACACATTTACTCTTCCTGAAATTATATCAATCAGGATAGATAAAGGAACGCCGGATTATCTCATGTGGATGAGCGACGAATTAAAATAAGGCTATTTCATTAAAAAATATTCATAAATATATCGAATTATGCGAATAGCTTTTTTGATGAATTGGTTTGACAGAACTAATAGCGTTCCAAATACATGGTCTATCAACGTATTACATTCTTTTATAAGCTTCTAAAATCACGATGCGTTTCAGCTTCCAAACGACGGCTACTTGGAATATGATGAATTCAACTATACAAATACAACTTCAATAAATCCAACATGTTATACCATTTGCTAATACAAATTTATAGCATAATTGCATGAACAAATAGAACTGACCTCCTCTTTTGTCAATGAATTTGACAGGTCTGATAAAAAATTATTTAATTTTTCAATATTTTCGAATAATTTGTTAGAAAATTCTCGCTTAAATTTCCATCAAATTTTTTCAGCAGGATTCAATTCCAGACTATACGGCGGCAAAAACATAAGTGTAATATTATCAGGCAATTACAGAGATTTTACTTTGTGAAATGCAGCGTTATCTAAGACAATTATTTTAAATTTATTTTCATTTTGTTTGGAAAATTCGTCAATAAAATATTGAAAAGTAACGCCATCACAATGGATAATTCAAGCAAAAAATTATTGCAATCTTTGGGCGAAAATGCCCCAAATAACCAAGTTGATTTGAAAACTTGCTGAAATTTGCACTCAGACTTAACTCCTTTTGCTGCAAGGCATTTACCGTTTTTTGTCATCAGTTCAAAATGACTTTCGTCTTCAAAATAAAGGTTTGTTTATGAATATTTATTCATTTTTGATTGGATTATTTTTTTATAATTATTTTTGAAGTTTTTTTTAAAGCTTTTACAGCATTAGCCTCTTTTTTTATATGGGACTTATGGGAGATTTTAACTTTTGATTTAAATTTACGAATGCAATAATTTCGAAAAGTAAAATAAGAATGTTTTTTATTAAATTTTTGATTAACAATTAGCAATAATTCCTTGTACCTGTCAGTAACACTACTCAAATTTGTAGAAATTTTTTCTACAAAAACATGCTCCTCTGGAATAAAAACTGATGGACGATGTCCAGTTTTTTATGGCTCAGCAACTCTCCAATGCAACCATTTAAGTAGTTTGTACTCCAAGTACTTAGCGTATTTTCGCTCACCTTCAAGATACGATGAAGCGAGTTAATCGTAATTTTGCTTGAATATTTTTTTATTTGCATTAGCATTTTTATGCGAGGAGCAAAAAACGTTCCTGCATGTTTTCTTAATAAATTTTCAAGCTCTCGTTCACTTTCTACAACGTTAATGATTTTTATCTTAGAATCTATACGCAAATACAACACTTTTTTGGAGAAACAAAGCAACTACAAATTTGTATTAGCAAAGAGTATAATCTCCTCAAAAAATATTCAGAAATGGTGTTTCGAATATATGCAAGCACTGTATTTCGAATGCGTTATTTTTCTGCATTTTTTTATCTCGCAAGAAAGTGTTATTTTTGTAAGAAAGAATTTGCAAAAAAAATAGCAGGTGTCAAATGTCCTCAACTACCCCTGAACCTGTTGCTAAGAAGCTACGAGTTCGTAAAGCAAAATACATAACTCTTTATTCTACCTTTTTAATGAAAGAGACCAAGCATGAGCTTATCGGAGAACCGGTTGTTACCGAATCCGGAAGGCATCAGTGGGCAAGATGTACGCGAAGCCATCACTCACAACTTATCAATCTTGACTCTATAGATGCAGGTAGCGATAAATCCAAGGCGATTATTCCTATTACGCGAGAAGATGCGCGAAAATACTCACCTCGTGAGGAATATTGCATAGGCGATGTGATATTTCATGCTGTTTGGGATGACGTTGGTATAGTTAGAGCAAAAAGTACAACAAGCACAGGCGGAAATGCCATTGTTGTGCAATTTGAAAAGAATAATGAAAAGCGATTGATTGAAAATTTTTCAAGTTGATTTTATTTTAAAATAATACTGCACATAAAGCGAGGTGAAGTTCAGCAGTGATAGGTGTAACATTACAGTCTAATGAAAATATAGATAGAGCCTTGAGACGCTTTAAGAAAAAGTACGAAAGAAGTGGAATTCTTAGAGAATATCGAAAACGTACGGCATTTATGAAGCCTTCTATCGAAAAAAGACAGCAACGGATCAAATCATCAAGACGGCAATACCGCATTTCAAAAGAAATGATATAAAAATATAAGATGATTTTTCAGAACATAATCCCACCATTTATTTTGGCGGGATTTTTTTTATTTATATTAAGCTATCAACCATATTTCTGAATAAATATTCATAAATAACAGAATCAAGATTACAGGATTTACCAGATTCTTTTCTGAATATATTTTAATAAACAACAGAATCAAGATTACAGGATTTACCAGATTCTCCGCTCCGCTCAGAATGACAGGATTTACCAGATTCTCCGCTCCGCTCAGAATGACAGCTATTATTTGTCTATTAAACCTATAGTTTAATAATAGCTGCCAGCGGTGAGGGAGAGGAAAAAGCCGCCGAAATTTTTGATAGGTAAATCCTTTATGCTTTCTAAGCCAGAACTACCGTAAGGAATGTATAAGTACTTTAATTTAAAGCTGATTAGAGATGTATTTATCTCGCCAAAATCCGCACCAACAGCGATGCCGCCGCCAAATCGAAAATGCCATTCCGAAAATTTCAGATCATTGAACCAGCTTGAGCGATATGGTATTTGCCAAATTAAAGCAGGGTTGAGCATTGCATTGACAAATGGGCGGAAGGTTTTCCCCAAATCCTTTATGTTTATATACCTCTGTATGCCAATATTCAGTGGCAAAACGTATAACCTGTTGATTTTATTGTAGATAATGCTGTTGCCATAGTTGTCGTAATACTCAATTTCATCGCTGGCTCTTTTGCCTGAAAAAAATATTCCCCAATT
This sequence comes from Kapaibacterium sp. (SeqCode), assembly GCA_031550405.1. GTDB lineage: Bacteria > Bacteroidota > Ignavibacteria > Kapaibacteriales > UBA2268 > JAVBOP01. The sequence continues at coordinate 24,592 of JAVBOP010000034.1, read as the reverse complement.
CAGCTTGTAATCCGTATTCAACACTCGCTCCATTTGGCAGCCGATTCCCAAGCCAGAACCCGAAAACAGCACCTCCAGTCCGATAGTGTTCCGCTTGGCTTGCGCCCGTGCGCCGAGCAAAAGCGGGCGCGGCGATATGAAGGTGTATATTGTGTCAGGATTCGGCGTATCAGGCTCAAGCATTGTTGTGTCGGGCAAGCCTGCAGGCGGCAGGGATGGATTGGGATTTTGAGCCAAAAGTACGCCTGTATTCAGCAAAAAGGCTATTATTAAATATCGCATATATATTCTCTAAGTGTACAAAATTATGAATAAAAAATCATAATTCTACAGCGTCAATGAATGTAGTTAACTTAAATCCTGCTAAAATAATACAAATCTTTTAAATGTGAACCATGCCAATTAACATTTTTTGTTTATTTTAGAATAATAATAACGAGAGAAAAATGCCCAAACTATATCTTGTAGATGGAATGTCGCTGGTTTTTCGTGCTTACTATGCTATGGAAAAATCACAGCTTAGCAATAAAAAAGGTGAACCAACAGGCGCTATTTTTGGTTTTGCAAATATTATAACTTCGCTTCTGGAAAAAGAAAAACCTGAAAATATTGCTGTTGTTTTTGATTGTCAGGCGCCGACTTTTCGCCATGAAATATATGACCAGTATAAAGCGAACCGTAAGAAATTCCCCGAAGACTTGGCGTTGCAAATGCCGCATATAAAGAGATTTCTCGACTTGATCGGCTTGAGGAGGATTGAAAAAGCAGGCTTTGAAGCGGACGATATTATTGGCACTTTGGCGAAAAAAAATGCGGTAAATAACGTGCAAGTATATTGTTATACTGCGGATAAGGATTTTTTTCAAATTTTGCAGGAAAATATATTTTTAATGAGAAGCAGTAAAAATACGAATGAATTTGAGTTGATTGCTTCCGAAAATGTAAAAGGCAAATTTGGCGTTTTGTCATCTCAAGTTATTGATTATCTTGCACTTATCGGCGACAGCTCGGACAATGTTCCCGGCGTCAAAGGCATTGGTGAAAAAAGCGCAATACCGCTTATAGAAGAATTTGGTTCGCTCGAAAATATTTATGAAAATATAGATAAAATCGCTAAGCCAGCGATAAAAAATAAACTTATAGAGAATAAGAAAATGGCTTTTTTATCGAAAGAGCTTGTTACGATAAATACTGATGTTGAAATCAGCGAATTAAATGCCGCATTCGAGATGCTGAAGCTTAACCAACCTGATTTCAGCGAATTAGATAAGATGTTTGCGGAATTGGGATTTAAGCAGCTGCGCGAAAAATGGCTCAAAAGAAAAATGAATAATTATTCATTAATCTCTGAGCCAGCAGATTTATTACAGCCAAATTCATCTAATGATTCTAAAAGCAATATATCTTCTATTCCCCATAATTATATAGCAGTTACACAGAAAAATATCGACATGCTGCTTGCACATATCGGCGATAGTTCGATACTTTCTATTTGCATTGAAACTGATTCCACCGACCGCAACAGTTCCAATATTACAGGCATTGCACTGGCGCGCAACAAACATGAGGCATATTATATTCCAATCGCTCCGGAGCCGCAGGAGCACTCGCTTTTCGCAAGCAATGATGCGCAGGATACCGACAGCCTGTTGCTCGAACATATTTTGTGCAATTTGAAGGAAGTTCTTGAAAATCCTGCGGTTATGAAATGTGGATATGATATAAAAAAAGACGCATATATTTTAAAGCGGTATGGCATTAATCTTTCGCCAATTACGTTTGATCCGATGGTTGCAGATTATATTTTGAATCCAGATAATTCTCATGATTTTCAGGCAATTACAGATAAATATCTGAACTATACCCCTATTTCATTATCGAGCATTACTGGCATTGAAAAAGGCAGCAACAAGGACAAAATGAATATTCTTCCTGAAAAATCATCCGATTTTTACAGCGAAACAGCCGACATATCTCTGCAATTATGCGATGCAATGAATGGCAAATTAGCCGAAAGCAATGCAGCTTATCTTGCCAGCAACATAGAGTTCCCGCTTATAGAAGTTCTTGTAGACATGGAGGTTACGGGAATTTATATTGATACGGATAAATTTAAAATTATCTCGGAGCAGCTCAACACAACTATTGCCGATTTGACCAAAACGATATATTACGAAAGTGGCGAGGTGTTTAATATTGATTCTCCGAAGCAGCTTGGCGAGGTGCTTTTCGACAAATTGAAGCTGCCTGCATACAAAAAAACGAAGACAGGTTACAGTACCGATGTTCAGGTTTTAAGCAAACTGGCAGAAGAATATAAAATAGTGGACAGCGTGCTTAAGTATCGGCAATATATGAAGTTAAAGACGGCATATATTGATACTATGCCGAAGCTGATTAATCATGCTACAAAACGCATACATACGAATTTTAACCAGACTGTTGCCAGTACGGGGCGGCTTTCTTCGTCCGAACCAAACTTGCAGAATATTCCCATAAAGAATAATATTGGCAAGGAAATACGGCGGGCTATTATACCGCAAAACCCTGATGATTTCCTGCTTTCCGCCGATTATTCCCAAATTGAGCTGCGAATTATGGCATATTTGAGCAATGACGAAAATTTGATAAATGCCTTTCAAAACAATGCCGATATTCATTCCGCAACAGCGGCAATATTGTTTGATGTACCTTATAATTTAGTAAGTTACGATATGCGGCATACCGCAAAAACTGTGAACTTCGGCATCATGTATGGCTTGGGTGCCTATGGCTTATCGCAGCGCCTGAATATGCCTCGAAATGTTGCTCAGGATGTCATTAACAACTATTTTGACAGATTCCCTAAAATCAAAAACTATATTGCAAATACGGTTAATGAGGTAAGGCAGACGGGATATTCACAGACTGTTACAGGTCGTAAGCGCTATTTCCCTGATATTAATAGCAGCAACCAGCATGTGCGGGCAGCAGTAGAACGTGCCGCAGTCAATATGCCTGTGCAGGGTACGGCTTCGGATTTAATTAAACTGAGTATGATCAATACGTACCGCACGATGAAGGAGCGCAATTTGCAATCAAAAATTATATCGCAGATACACGACGAATTGCTGCTTGAGGTAAAGGCGGAGGAGCTTGATACTATTGCAGATATAGTCAATACGAATATGGCTTATGTCATGCCATTGGGCGATGTGCCTTTAGCTGTGCGTATTGGCTTTGGCAAAAACTGGCTTGAAGCCCAACAGGAAAGCTAAGTTTTTTTAAGTGGAGTGGTGGAAAGGAAGCATATCAACATGGCTTTACTATATGCGGTTTTATTAATTTTTATTCATAAATCATCTCAAACAGGAAAGATTGATGAACCGGTATTAGTGTATGCTACAATCTAAAGACATTTACACGGTAAAAGACACATTTGCGTGTCTTTTACCGGTATTGCAATGATTGGTTTTCTATTTCAGGAAAGGCATTCTGGTTACTTCAGCAGGAAATTTCTTGCCTCGAGCTTCTATCTCTATTTTCGTGCCCGGCGCTTTGTGCTCCGCCTGCACATAGCCTATTGCAATAGGTTTGTTCAGGGATGGCGAGATATTGCCGCTTGTAACGATTCCTATTTCTTTGTCGCCCGCAAATATTTTATAGCCGTGTCTTGGAATGAATTTTTCGGCATCGCTAAATATGCCCACCAAATTGCGGGAAGGCTTATCTGCCTTTATCTTGGCTAATATGTCCGATGCCACAAATGCGCCCTTGTCAAACTTGGTTATCCAGCCCAAACCCGCTTCAATTGGATTGGTCGTCTGGTCTATGTCGTTGCCATACAGGCAATAGCCCTTTTCCATCCTCAATGTGTCCCTTGCGCCAAGCCCTGTTGGCTCTATGCCAAATTCATTGCCGGCTTCGAACAAAGCGTCCCACATTTTTTTGGCAGCAGTTTCATCGCCTTTAAAATATAGTTCAAACCCTAATTCGCCCGTATAGCCTGTGCGGGAAAGTATGGCATCAATGCCTGCGACTTTGCCTGATTCAAAATTGTAAAATTCGATATTGGACAGATTGGTTGAAGTGAGCTTCTGTATTGTTTCAATAGACTTAGGACCTTGAACTGCAAGCAGATTGTATTCATCGGACACATCCGTCAATTGCACATCAAATTTGGCAGCAATTTTATTTGCCCAATCCCAATCCTTTGGAATATTGGCACCGTTTACAACCAGTAAATAGTAATCTCCCATGTTATACACGAGAAAATCGTCAACAATACCGCCATCTTCAAAGCACATGGCAGAATATTGCACATTGCCTTTCTGCAATTTAGCAGCATCATTAAGTGTTAGATATTGAAGGAAATTAAGAGCATCCTTGCCCCGCACTTCAAATTCGCCCATGTGCGAAACATCAAAAACACCAACTTTCTCACGAACCACCTTATGCTCGTGTATTATGCCGCCGGCATACTGTATTGGCATTTCAAAGCCTGCAAATTCAACCATTTTGGCTGCAAGTGCCTTGTGTATTGCATTAAATCGAGTAATTTTCATAGCATCAATCAATTATTTAATTATATAAAAATTAGAAAAACCAAATATACAAAATATCAGGCAATATATCTAACTTTAGTAAATGGCAAATTTATAACGGCAATTTTTTTCAACGCAATTCCCTATGGCGCAGCTGTTTTGCGGTTAGCCTATTTCATCATTTTTTGGAAATTCTGGAATATCCTTGATTTTTTGCCGAGAGTTACGCTCTTCATAATTTTCTGCATTTCCTCAAACTGCTTTAACAGCTTGTTAACTTCCTGCACAGGGTTGCCGCTGCCACGGGCAATACGCTGCCTGCGCGAGCCATTAATTATTTTGGGATTCGTACGCTCCTGCTTTGTCATGGAATATATAATGGACTCCACTTTTTGAAATGCAGAATTGTCAATAGGCACATTTTTCAATGACTTATCCATGCCCGGTATCATGCCCAGCAAATCTCTGATAGAACCCATCTTCTTGATAGTTTTTATCTGGTCGAGAAAATCATCAAACGTGTACTGATTTTTCCGTATTTTTTCCTCTAATTCGTCAGCCTTTTTCTGATCAATTTCCCGTTCTGCCCGTTCAACAAGAGTTAAAATATCACCCATGCCAAGAATGCGCGAGGCAATACGTTCGGGATGAAACGGCTCAATATCATCAACCTTTTCGCCCGTACCAACAAATTTAATAGGCTTGCCCACAACTTTGAGAACCGACAAGGCAGCGCCTCCTCGAGTATCGCCGTCAAGTTTTGTCAGCACAACGCCCGTGAGAGAAAGAAGCTCGTGAAATGCTCTGGCAGTATTAACCGCATCCTGTCCTATCATTGCGTCGCAGACGAAGAACGTCTCGGTTGGATTTACAGCTTTCGATACGCTCTCCACCTCTTTCATCATGTCTTCGTCAATTGTCAGCCTGCCTGCGGTATCGACTATAATCACGTCTCTCGCAAATTTTTTAGCATAAGCCATCGAATTTTCAGCTATTTGCACAGCATTTGCATTCTCTTCAGAAAAGACGGGTATTTTAATTTGTTCGCCAAGTTGTTTTAACTGCAGAATCGCAGCAGGGCGGTGTATATCGCAAGCAACAAGCAGCGGCTGCCTGCCTTTTTTGCGTAAATTTTTTGCCAGTTTAGCACAAAAAGTAGTCTTTCCAGAGCCTTGCAAACCAGCAACCAAAATGACAGTTGGCGGCTGCGGAGCAAACTGGATTTCACTGTTTTTGTTGCCCATAATTTCCTTCAGTTCGTCATGAACTATTTTCACAATGAGCTGGTCTGGAAGCAGCTTGCCCTTGACCTCAGTGCCTATCGCCTTTTGCTTGATAGATTCAACAAATTCCTTGACAACCTGAAAGCTAACGTCCGCATCAAGCAGCGCCCGGCGAATTTCTTTTAACGCTTCATCTATATTTTCTTCGGTAATTTTCGATTGCCCTCTAAATTTTTTTAGCGCAACCTCTAATTTTTCTTGTAAATTTTCAAACATTATACACCATTACTTATGAAATTAGGGTTACAAATATATAAATAAAAATATAAATGCACAAAAAAGCATCATCGAATTAGATTTATTAAATAAAATTCATAAATATATGTATGAACGTGATAATGCCAGTTCAGACATGGCAATAAGTGAATAAAGAGCAAAAAAAGGCTGCAGGCACCATATAGCCACCATAATCCTTCCAGCTGCACATCCAACTAATACGGCTGATTAATAGCAAATCTTTTCTTATATTTGTAGCTTATATCAAGTTATTTAGCGGATAAAATGAATACTATAGATGAAGCTGTTGCAGATTTAATTGCAGGCAAGATGTTGGTTGTTATGGATGATGAGGATCGCGAAAATGAAGGAGATCTGGTATGTGCGGCGGAATTTTGCACCCCTGAAATGGTGAACTTCATGACTGTAAAAGGCAAGGGCTTGATTTGCGTTCCGCTTTCTGCCGAGCGGGCTGCCGAACTTGAACTTGAGCCGATGGTGCGAAATAATACCTCCCTGCATGAGACAGGATTTACAGTGTCAGTGGACTACCTTATTGGCACAACTACAGGCATATCAGCAGCGGACAGGGCGAAAACAATACAGGCTCTTGCAAATCCCGATACAAAAGTGGAGGAGCTTGGCAAGCCCGGACATATATTCCCATTGATTGCGGTTAAGGAAGGCGTGCTGAGGCGTGCAGGGCATACCGAAGCAGTGGTAAATCTTATGGAAATGGCAGGCTTAAATCCAGCCGGCGTATTGTGCGAAATTATAAATGAAGATGGTTCCATGGCACGAATGCCTGAACTGATGCGGTTTGCACGGGAATACAACTTAAAGATAATAACAGTCAAAGATTTAATAGCATACCGTATTGCGAGGGAGAGTCTGGTTGAATGTGTTGCAAAGGCAAAAATGCCAACGGATTATGGCGAATTTCAAATATATGCCTTCAAAAATGCAATAGACGGGCTGGAGCATGTTGCAATAGTCAAAGGCGACGTTAATAAGCCTGACGAGCCGGTTCTTGTGAGAGTGCATTCTGAATGCCTGACGGGCGATGTTTTTGCTTCATTGCGGTGCGATTGCGGCAATCAGCTGCATGCGGCTATGAGTATGGTTTCCAAAGAGAGCTGCGGAGTGGTTGTATATATGCGGCAGGAAGGCAGAGGCATAGGCTTGACCAATAAGATACGGGCGTATGAATTGCAGGATAACGGCTATGATACTGTTGAAGCTAATATAGCACTGGGATTTGCGGATGATCCGAGAGACTATGGCATTGGCGCCCAGATACTGCGAAGCCTTGGTATTCACAAGATGCGGCTTATCACAAATAATCCTAAAAAACGTGTCGGACTTGAAAGCTATGGCTTGGAAGTTGTTGAGCGGGTGCCGCTTGAGCTGCTGCCAAACGAACATAATCATTTTTATATGCAAACCAAGAAGGCAAAATTAGGACATATTTTAGAAAACGTATAAAGTTAGAAAGCACATGATATTTATGAAAAATTATTCATAAATATGCTTTATGCCATTCAATCCAACCATGAAAAAAGTAGCTTTAATATTAGCGGGCGGAAACGATTTGCAGTTTTGGCCCAAATCAACACAAAACAATCCAAAGCAATTTGTGCATCTGTTTGATGATACAACCCTTTTCCAGCGGACATTTGCGATGGTTAGCTCGCAAATCCCCAGAAATGATATTTGGGTGATTGTCAATGTAAATTATGAACATCTGGTTAAAGAACAAATTCCTAATATTGATTCCAGGCAGTTAATACGCGAGCCTTTAGCCCGGCACACCGCACCAGCAGTTGGTTTGGCGCTGTCGCTGCTGAACGATAGATATGCTGATGATACGATTTTCATGATATTCCCATCTGACCACTATATTCAAAATATTGGCGAATTTAACCTTTCGCTTAATACAGCGTGCCTTGCTGCTTTTACGCTCGATGGCATTATTACCATTGGAGTGCAGCCCACACGCCCTGAAGTGCAATTTGGATATATACAGTTCGACGATGACAATTATGGTTTTAACAGGGAATTGTATGATTCGGGCGTCAGATATTCGATTAATTTTGCTGAAAAACCCGATAAAAAAACTGCCCAGCGCTTCATTGATTCTGGTGATTTTGTGTGGAATAGCGGTATTCTGGTGGTTAAAAAAAGTGTGATAAACACTGCTTTTGAAACTCACCTGAATTACCATTTTGAGCAATTTAACGCCTTAAAAAATTTCATTGATACAGACGAATTTGACGAGGAATTGAGGAAACTGTATAAAACATTTAACCGTATCTCGCTTGATTATGGCATCTTGGAAAATGCAGACAATGTATATGTGGTTAAATCTACTTTTAACTGGACTGACTTGAATGATTGGGATGAACTGTTCAGAATATCTCGAAAAGATGCAAAAGACAATGTCATGGCAGGAAATATCATAACGTTTGACAGCAAAAATTGCATGATATTTTCAGAAGACAAACCTGTTGGCATTGTTGGCATTGAAGATGTAGTGCTGATAAATACTGATGATGCAATTTTATTGTGCAGGCGTGGCGAAGCCCATAAAGTAAAAGACTTAGTTGAATTTATGAAAAAGCGCAATATCCCAGTTTACTAAAAATATTATGGAGCGGCGGTGGTTGAGAAACAAAAAATCCACTCAAAATACAATAAGAAGAAAAGAAAAATCGTCTATAAGTATTACACAATCTACATCGTAAAAATATTTTTTTGAAGAACATTAAAGTTCCAGAAAAAAAGAACGATAATATTGTGAAAGGGAAGGCAGCTATAAACAGAGGATGTTTTCTGCTCCTCTCTTTTTTCCTCTTTAGGACTTACAATATTGGCAGGAAGCCCCGTAATAACAAATTAATTTATATTAAACAAAAGTTTAGTAAAAACACGGAGGTTTTTATGGCAACAGCAGTTAGTGGCGATTCAAGAATTCGCACAAATATCCCAGCACAAAATGCTTATAACGCATTAAATGCATCAAGTCAAGATATCGCATTACGTCAATTGCGTCTTTCTACTGGAAAGCGTATTAACTCAGCTGCAGATGATGTGGCAGGTTATATTACATCGCGTGCCCTTGGTTCTCGTAATGGTGCTTTGAAAGCAGCTTTACAGTCCGCAGGCGATGCTAAAAACGTTACATCTATTTCTATGGATGCATTAGACCAAATCAACACTTTGGTTACTTCTATAAAAGATGCTGCTGCTCAGGCTTCTTCGGGAGCTTTGGGAACAGACGAAAAAGTAGCTTTAGCAAAAGCAAGTTTCCGTTTAGCAGAGCAAATTCAATTTATCACAGATTCTACAGTATTTGGTGGTAAAGCATTATTAGATGGTAGTTTTACTGGAGATTGGGTTACTGGTTATAAAGCTGATAATAGTTTGTTAGCTATAGAGATTGACTTAAGTGAAGATGGACTTGTAGCTGAGGCTGATTTAACAGGTGACGCAGGTGAAGCTTTTGATTTAAAAGCAACGGACGGCACTGGTGCAGCAAACTTTGCTGGTGTTAAAGGTCTGAATTTGTCTGATCTTGGAAATGTTAATGATAGCAATTTAGGTATCTTTGCAGTACAAGATGACGCCGCTGGTACAGGCATTAAGACTACGCTTCAAAGTTTATCTATGGCATTGAACAATATCAATAAAGTGGCTTCATATGTCGGTGGTATTCACGTAAGATTGGAATCACAAACAGAGGTATTGAACAGCCAGATAACAAACTACAAGGCTGCGATTTCAAGAATCGAAGATGCAGACATTGCAACAGAACAAATGAGCTTAATTAAGTCTCAGTTCTTGCAAAGCGCATCTCTCACTTCATTGGCACAAGCTAATCAAAATCCATCACAGTTCTTGCAATTATTGAGATAATAATAGCAATCATCGCGTGCGTTAGGTTTTGAGCTTAATGTGCATTTGATATAAATTTGCATGGCAGGGCGAGCTTATGTTTGCCTTGTCATGTTTTTTTTGCGTGTACCAGATATGGATATAAACCTTTTTTCCACAAAAATCTCGGTCAATTCTTAAAAAAATTCATATTTTTGTATGCTATGAAATATCTTGCAAACAAAATATTTTTATATGAGGTGAAAAAATATAATTTCAACTTCGCAACCGTCTATTGATTATAAAGAGAATAAATTTTATATTTTTATATAATTATATTAAAAATAATTAATTTATAAAATATTTTATGCCTTTACTGTTAATTAATACAATTAAAAAAATAAGCCGCATTCCGATATCAGAACTGCCGACGCGAATACGTTTCGGCTTGAAGCGCAAGATATTTTCAACGCCGTCGAATATCTTAATACAAACGACAGCGGCATGCAATTTAAAGTGTGAGCATTGTTTTATCAATTATTACGGCGATATTATTCCCAACGGCAAAATTCGACTGCTTGACATAAACGAGTTTAAAGCGACCGCGAATGCTATTAAAAGGATGATTAAAAATGCGCGGTTTATGCAATTTTCGACATTTGAGCCGCTATTGAATAAACATATATTTAATATGATGGATTATGCGCTGGAAATAAATCCAAATTTGCAGTTTTATATTCATTCAAATGCAATGATAATTGATGAAAAAATAATCGAAAATTTAGAAAAAAGACCGATTGCAGGGGTAACAATTTCGCTTGATGGAGCAACTAAAGATACGGTGGAAAAGTTTAAGACAGGTTCTGATTTCGATAAGATTATTAAAAACATCAAGTTATTAGCAGATTCCAATTTAAAAGACAAAATTTCGCTTGTCTTTGTTCTGCATAAATCCAATCAGCATGAGCTTCTTGATTATTCTGATTTTGTCAAAGAGCTTGGCATAAGAAATATACATATCAACAATTTAATGCCATTTTTGCCTGAATTTGAAAATGAGGTTTTGTATGCAAAAGAAGGCAATCCGGACGTTGAAAAATTGTTTGAAAAGTTAGCAGTTCGGATTAAAAAAAACAAACAAGTTGCGCAAATCCCGACTACAAAGCCGCTGGCAATCGGTTGCAATCAATGCAATGCGTTGTATATTGACGTAGATGGAAATGTCAGTCCGTGCGATTACTTAGCTGTTTCAACTCCATTTTCATATTTTGGAAAAACGCAACAACTTCCGCCCCTAATCTTTGGAAATATTTTTAAAACTAATGTGGAAAAAATATATAATTCCAAGGAATATAAGGCATTTAGAAGATTCCACCTCAAAGGCGACATACCGCAGCATTGCAAATTTTGCATCAATTCATACAATTTGCTGTGCAGCAACCGCAAGACAATAAAATAAAAATGGCTATAAATAATAAAGATAATTGACAGCCAAATACCTCCATATAACCAGCTTTTTTGTATATTTGCTGTATGAAAAATAAGACAGAAGAGTTAATAGAACTTGAGGTGGAAGGGCTTGGTTTTGAGGGCGTTTCTATTGCCCGTAAAAATGGGCAGGTATATTTTGTGCGTAGCGGAATCCCTGGCGATGTTGTCATGGCGCAAGTGCGCAAAAAACATAAGGGTTATATAGAAACAAGCATAAAAAAAATCATCAAAAAATCAGATGATAGAACTGAGCCGTACTGCCAATATTTTGGTGCATGCGGCGGATGTACATGGCAATGCTTGACTTACGAAAAACAGCTCGAATGGAAAAAAACTCATGTAATTGATGCCTACCAGCGAATTGGAAAGGTTAAAGCCATGAATTTTCATAACACAATGCCTGCACAGAAAACGTTGGAATATCGCAATAAGATGGACTTTTCTTTTTCGAATGCCCGCTGGCTGACAACTGGCGAGATAGAGAGCGGCGAGGATATGAATCGGCATTTTGCACTTGGTTTGCATGTGCCCGGACGCTATGACAAGGTGCTGGATATACAGAGCTGCAAAATACAGAATTCTGATTGGAATAACATTTTAAGTACTATACGGGAAAAGGCATTAGAGCTTGATGTGCCATGCTTTAATACGTACAAAAATATCGGTTTTTTAAAGGGATTAACTCTACGATATTCGCGAAAAAATGACGAATATATGAGTATATTGATTACAACTTCGCCCGAAAATGAAAAAAAATTAATTTTTCTTGACTGGTACAATACTGAATTATGCAAAATATATCCCAAGCTCGTTTCTGTAGTTCACGCCCAGAACACACAAAATTCGGTTAATACTGGCGAAATTATTTCCATTACGGGCAAGCCCAATATTACGGAAAATATACTTGGAATTGATTATCAAATATCGCCATTTTCTTTTTTTCAGACCAATTCGTATCAATTGGACAGCTTTGTGCAGCTCATTATCGATACCGCCAAAGTGGAAAAAAGCAGCACCGTCTGGGACTTGTATTGCGGTACTGGATCTATAACGCTGCCTATGTCTAAAGGGTGTAACTCTATATATGGCATAGAATTATCTGAAATGTCCATTCATGATGCTAAAAAGAATGCAGCCAATAACGACATCAACAATGCGCATTTTTTTACTGCTGATTTGCATAATTCGACAATACCCACTCTATTGAACAGCCTGCCTGCACCTGATGTTGTGGTAATCGATCCGCCGCGCAACGGCATGCACAATAATTTAATAAAACATTTATTGAATATAACGCCTGAGCGCATCATATATGTCAGCTGTAATCCTGCAACGCAAGCTCGTGATTTATCGGAACTATCTGCAAAATATGATATATACGATGTACGCCCAGTTGATATGTTTCCTCACACATATCACATCGAAGTAATTACGGAGCTTATCAGGAAATGAGGTGAAATGCAAATATCTCTCCATATACTTACATGTTTTTAGGGAAGTAGTAGGAAAATTTTGTACCTTTGCCTTGCTCGCTTTCTATTTCCAAAAATCCATTGTGGAGTTTAATAAAGTCTTTGCATAAAATTAAGCCAACGCCTGTGCCATGCTCTTTTATTGTTCCGTCGGATGACTTCATGATATTTGTGAATAAAATGTTATCAATTGTTTCTTGCGACATTCCTATACCATTGTCAGATATAGAGATACATAAATATTTATTGTCGTTTTTAATGATAAAATCATGCGTTATTTCAATTGTTCCATTGAAATTTGAATACTTAATTGCATTGTTTAAAGTGTTCCGAATTATAGAGGCAACCATGATATCATCGCCTGCCATGACAAAATCGGTCGGAATGTTTGAACAAAATTTTATTTTCTTATAAATAGCGTTTCTTTCCCATAGCTGAAATGCCTTGTCGATAATTGGCTGAAGCTTAAATTCTTCAACTTGAATTTCAGACGTAGCGAAATGGATTTTCGACCAATTCAGCAGATCCAGCAAGAGAACCTGGAAACGCTCTGAAGCTAAATCAATACTTTCGGTCAAAAGGTTGCGCTTTTTTTCTGTCAATTTATTAGAATAGTTTGTAAGCACTTGCAAGCCAATTCTGATAGCCGTCATTGGATTTTTCAAGTCATGAGCAATAACGCTAATTAGCAAATTTTTCGTATGATTAGCTTGAATTAACTGTTGATTTAGGTCAAGCAGCTGTTGGTTCATAATATTGATTTGGTTGTTTCGTTCCGTAATTTCATGATTCTTTTTTATAAGTTCGCCTTCAGAAAGCCGCTTGTTGCGGTAATTCCTGTAAATCAGTACAATTATGAGCATCAAAATAATCAAACCGCCAGATAATAAAGCAACTTCTATTTTGGAAACAGCCTGCTTTTCTTCTATTTTCAATTCTATTTTTTTCGTGAGCAAATCGAATGAATAATTATCAAGAAAGCTGTTATTGTGGTCATTTGACCAAAAATCGTAGTATTCATGCAAATTCTTTTCCAGCAATTTATTTAAAACGACATTAGCTTTTATGAATTTTTTTTCATTTTTCAAGATTTTATAATAGAGCTCAACAAAAGGCGTACTCGTTTGCTGGTTAATATTCTCTATAGATGGAATATATTTTTTGATATATTCTTTGGATTTATTGACATCGCCTCTTTCAAAATAGTAATTGGCATAGTAAAAATCAATTCGCTCATAATTTTGCTGATTTTTGAAACTATCATTCATTTGGTACAGTATTGCCAGCGAATCAAGAAATATCTTTGCAGAATCCCAATTTTTTAATTGCAGATTCAATACAATATTGCCCGAATAATACGCCTCTAAGATCCTTGGAGAAATTGGCATTACATACCAGTCATATTCCATATTGTTCTGGCTTTTGTTGTTAGTTTTATGAATTTTTTTTAATAAAAAACCTATTTCCTCCAAAATTCTATCTGTAAATTTAAAATTCATATATCCAGCCAAATTTTGATTATAATAATATGTCTGATATATCAATAATTTGATGCTGTAAACAATCGGCAAGCGGTTTGTATCATAATTTTCTGCATAATAAATAGCCGTATCCAAATATCGCATCGCACATTTTAAATTCAATTGCCTGTAAAATGAAATGCCCAAATTCAAATACGGAATGCTCAAAGCCTTGTAAAGCCGCTTTTCATGCTTCAGCTCCTTCTCTTTGATAGATGATATAATGGCGTTTCTATTGTCTTTCATTTTTCCATAAACAACCGACAAAGCGTTGTAAGTATTAATTTTTCCTTCAACATATCCTATATTTTCCGCAATCCACAACGCTTCCGAAAGCATTATTCTGGCATATATTAAAGAATTTTTATCATTTGAAAATATTTGTTTTTGAGCTAATATAAATATTTTATTGAACTTATCGATGTCATTGTGATAAATATTTAGTGGAGTTGCCAAAGAATCCGGCAATAATTTAACAGCTTCAGCATCAAAATATTGATAATTGACTTGCCCAGAAGCATTAAACGCAGCAAAAAATGTAGCAATTATTACATAGAAAAAATTATATTTCATAATCACATCTATTAATTAACTAATTGATTAATTCTAATATACAAAAAAAATATAAAAATATGGCATTTCGAAAATAAGTATCTGCCTGCGTTTTTTATTTCTGATGTTATAGCCTTCCATGCTGAATGTTTCTGCTCTGGTTTTTATATGTTTTTCAGGCGGAATAAGCTATGCTATCCTGTTTTATGAAAAAATATTCATAAAATTTGTGGCGATGATTAACTCTCATATTTATAATATAATTACAAATATAAAAAATGTATCAGGGGTTCACAAAACCTTATTGAGCGATATACATCAGTATTTTTTGCACTTTTTTTCATAAAAAATATGGGCTTGCTAACCTGCATCCTTAAGCAGTACTTATCCAATATTTTAAAGAATATTTGTATATTACACTTTTATTAAAATCCGGAATAACATGGCAAAAGAATTTCCTAAAAGTTTTGAACCGCAAACAGCTGAAAAAAGCTGGTATAAAAAATGGCTCGATAATAAATTGTTCGTCGCTGATACCAATTCCACAAAACCACCTTACAGCATACTCATGCCGCCGCCGAATGTAACCGGCATTTTGCACTTTGGACATGTGCTAAATCTAACATTACAAGACCTTTACATCCGCTCGAAAAAAATGCAAGGATATGAAGTGTGCTGGTTTCCGGGCATAGATCATGCGGGAATTGCTACGCAATCTAAAGTTGAAGCCGAACTACGCAAGGAAAATATTTCCCGATATGATTTAGGACGCGAAAAATTTGTAGAAAAAATTTGGGAATGGAAAGAAAAATATGGCGGCATTATCTTGCAGCAAATGAAGGAGTTAGGTGTTGCTGTCGATTGGGATAAAACTTTATTCACAATGGATGAATCTGCTTCAAATGCTGTGCAAGATGTTTTCATTCAATTATTTGATGAGGGCTTGATTTATAAGGGCAAACGCATTATTAATTGGTCGCCACTTGCTCAAACTGCACTTTCTGATGAGGAAGTAGAATTTCGCGAAGTGAAAGAATATTTATATACTATGCGATATTATTTTGAAGATGGAAAAAATTATCTGAATGTTGCAACCGTACGCCCTGAAACGATTTTCGGCGATACTGCTGTTGCTGTGAATCCAAATGATGAACGCTATAAGTCTATGATAGGACAGAAAGTTAGAGTGCCTTTGACAGATAGATATATTGCAATCGTTGGCGATGATTATGCTGACCCGACTTTTGGCACTGGCTGCGTGAAAATTACACCTGCTCATGATCCTAATGATTTTCTTGTTGGCGAGCGTCATAACCTTGAAATAATTAATACAATTAACCCAGATGGCACGATGAACGAACTTGCTGGCGAATTTAACGGAATGGACAGATTCGACGCAAGAAAGGCAGTATTGGAACAATTGAAGGCTAAGAATTTAATTGAAAAAATAGAAGATTATACTCATAATGTTGGTTTTTCGCAACGTGGTGGTGAACCAGTAGAACCATATCTCAGCGACCAATGGTTCGTGAAAATGCAGCCGCTTGTTAAGGAAGCATTAGAGGTTGTGCTTAATGGGGAAATAAAATTTTATCCAAATCACTGGGTTAAGACTTATGAGCATTGGATGACGGGCATTCGCGATTGGTGTATTTCTCGGCAATTATGGTGGGGACACCGCATTCCTGTTTATTATACCGAAGATGGCAGATGTACAGCCGCAAAAAATGAAGATGAAGCACGAGAAAAATTAAATCTTATTCATAATAAGCCGCTTACGCAAGATCCTGATTCACTTGATACTTGGTTTTCGTCGTGGTTGTGGCCTTTGACTACTATGGGTTGGGAAGGAAATTCCCCTCTTGTAGAGGGGTGTCCCGAAGGGACGGGGTGTTGTATGAATAACAATAAACTACCCCGTCAGACTACGTCTGCCACCCCTTCAGAGAAGGGGAATAATTCGCTGCACAAATTTCTTCCTACCGATTTGCTTGTTACTGCACCGGAAATCATATTTTTCTGGGTTGCGAGAATGATTATTGCTACCAAAAAATTTGATACAAAAAGTAGAGTACCATTTAAAAATGTTTATTTTACAAGCATAATTCGTGATGGACAAGGTCGCAAGCTGTCGAAATCGCTCGGTAATTCGCCCGATCCGCTGAATATTATTGCTAAATATGGTGCTGATGCCGTGCGTTTCACAATGCTTTATATTGCACCGCTCGGGCAGGATGTGCGTATGGATGTCGATGTTGAGCATCAGGATATTGCATCGATGGAAATAGGTAGAAATTTTGCGAATAAAGTGTGGAATTCGGGACGTTTTTTGCAAATGAAGCTCGAAGCCGCGACCATGAAGCCGACCAAAAAATTAGATATTAATGAGCTTAGCATTGCCGATAAATGGATATTGTCGCGTTTCAATTCTACGGTTGAGAAAATCAACGAAGCACTTGATAATTATAAAGTTACGGAATATGCTAAATTGTTATATAGCTTCATTTGGCGTGATTTCTGCGATTGGTATGTTGAAATTATGAAAGTACAGCTTGCTGGCAAAAATGATGAAGAACATGCAAACTATATGCAATTTGTCAGCGAAATTTATGAACAAATATTAATAATTCTGCATCCAATTATGCCGTTTATTACGGAAGAACTGTATCATTTAGTTAAAGATCGTGATGAAAATATAAGCATTTTATCCACTGATTTTCCAAAGCCGAACAAAGCTGAAATCAATCCGAAAATTGAGGAACAGTTCGAGTTAGTTCAAGCTATTGTTGAGGAAATACGCAAGCTGCGTGCCTCTATGAATATTGCACCAAACCAAAAAATGCCGGCAATTATTTCTGTTAAAAATGAAGAAAGTTTAATTTTATTTGCAAATTTGGCGGAAATAATCAAGACTTTATGTAAACTTGACACATTGGAAGTAAAGATAAATGCAGAAAAGCCCGAAGGCGTTGCTTCGACAGTATTTCGCGAAATAGAAGTGCATCTTGTTATCGCTGGAAGCATTGATGTTGAGAAGGAAAGGCAGCGTTTGGAGAAGGAAATTGCGAGGCTTGAGGGCAATATTCGTGGTTGCGAAAACAAGTTGAATAATGAAAAATTTGTTAATAATGCAGCGCCGGAAGTTGTTCAAAACGAACGTGAAAAACTCGCTTCAATGCAGGAGAGTTTGAAGAAGAATAAAGAGAATCTTGCTAATTTGAAATAGCCCAATTATTAATAAAAATTATCAATATATACATTAAACCACAAAGAATGCAAATGCGTCCTTTGTGGTTTATATATTTTATAATAAAAGCATTGTTCGTATTTTGACGAATAATGCAATTTCTATGAATAATTTCTCTATATGAATGTTAGCTGTATAATCATATATGCAGATACTTTTTACTTTATTTTTTTAAATAATTTATTGAAAAATTCCAACTTAAATCTATATCAGACATAAATTTTTTTATTTTTGAAATGCAATAAACTTATGCAATATAGCTATTTAATATGGATAATGTATTCAAGAAAATAATATAACAGCTTACCAAATAGATATATCGCATTATTAAAAAATA
Source organism: Kapaibacterium sp. (SeqCode) (assembly GCA_031550405.1). GTDB lineage: Bacteria > Bacteroidota > Ignavibacteria > Kapaibacteriales > UBA2268 > JAVBOP01. Next base: position 6,078 of record JAVBOP010000034.1, on the reverse strand, counting down.
TTCATAATGTTAGTTGTATTTTGGTGGTTTCCAGTCTTTACGCTTCCATTTTTTTAGTTCTAAAGTCACATTGCCAAGATAGACATTCATTTTGGCTTTGATAGGAATTCTGGCTTCATCGCAGCTGAACCAGCCTTCAAATTTTTCGCCCAAACCATAAATCCCTTTCCAATCCGCCTTTCCATTCAAGTAGTATGCTTTTATTGGATAATTAATTGTCGCATTTTCTACCTTTTCAATTTTTCCAGAGAAATTCAGATAGGTATTGTCAATATTTATATCCATTATCGTTGGAATTTTTAGCTGGCTTTTGTTGGCAATATATTTTCGGGCAAAGAAGAATAAAGTCGCCCCGTCAAGTATTTTCCCCTTGAATTGCAACAGTGTATCCATACTTTTTTGATTGCCGTGCCATTTCTCAATTCGCAGGGACTGTTTGGCTGGGTAATGAAAATAAATTTTTTGTTTAGACGTTTTGCAGTCATTATCCACAACTGTACTTTCAAAATACCGCCCACAAGTGAGTGATGTGTCCATAAGTGCGTCAAAAATAGCTTTGACTTTAACAAACGGAATATTGGGATTAGATTCAATATGCACCTGCGTTTTGATGACTTTTTCGCCTTCATATTCCGTGTTGCTGACAGTTGTAATGCGTATTTTGCCCAATTTGAAAGTTAAAAATGATACATCATATTCCAACTCTTCGCCGATGCAAGGTACATATTTTTCTGCATATAGTTTTGGATAAAAAAATGCTGCGCTAATAAGCACAGCACAGCAAATAACTAATATTTTTTTCATTATGCTATGGATTTTGCGTTGCTAAAGGTAATGATAAGTAAATTGTAGTTCCTTCATTTTTTTTACTGACAATTTTCATGGTTCCATTGTGCAAGGTAGCAATTAATCGAGCAATTTCCAAACCAATGCCAACTCCCTGCTGCTCATACTTGTCTCTTTGGAATTGCATATATGCTCCAATTGAGCCAATTTGCTCCTGTGTCATGCCAATTCCTCTGTCGGAAATTTTCAAAAACAGGTTTTCATCTTCAACCTCAGACTCAACAGTAACCTTGGTTCCGGAAGTGGAAAATTTGAAGGCATTGTCGAACAATTCATCGACTAATTTGGCAAACAGTTCCGAGCCTATGGCAACATCAATATCAAAAACTGGATTTAATATTTCCACATCTTCCAAACGGGAATATTTTTGCGCTATAGTGTCCAGATTATCTGAAATAATGGCTAACGGTTCTATTGTTGTTTGCGTTCTTAACTGCTCAATATTCGATTTTGATTTGCTAATATTTTCTAACTTCATATATAACAAAAAATTATCAGTAATACGAGTTAGGCGCTGGATAACGGAAATCATATCGTTTGAAACTTCCTTGATGTCATGAGTGGTCATCGAATCAGCGTTCCAGTTCAATAATCTTGCAGAACCGATAAGTTGACTTAGAACCGTTCTAAATTCATGAGGAAGCGCATAGTTAAGGTTTTTTCCGACCTCTTCAACCTTTTCCTGCATTTTCTTTTCAACAGTCGCATATTTTTTCCATTGCGCATTGATTGCAGAAATAATTTCATTTTTAGTGAAAGGCTTGGTTAAATAATCGTCAGCTCCACGCTCCATTCCTTCGCGCATTTTAGATTTTTCTGTGAATGCACTCAAAAAAATAAATGGAATTGAAGCCGTTTCCTTATTGTTTCTTAATTGAGAAATTACTTCATACCCGCTTATTCCCGGCATTGAAATATCGCAAATAATCAAATCAGGTTTTTGCTCAATCGCAATCTGGATGCCTTTATGACCATCAGAAGCTGTAAACACCTCATAATCTTCAAATTGAAGCAATGTTGATGTACTTTCCAAAATAAATTCTGAGTCATCTATAAGTAAAATTTTTTTGCCAGCATTTGACATATTCAACCGTTTATTTAAATTTGTATTTAAGGATTATTAACTTTTGTCAATATTTCGATTTGTTCGTGATAAAAGTCAGCTTTTTCGGGCTTTTCTTCTATCAGCATTTCATATATTTTTATTGCCTGTTTATATGCTTTTTGCTTTGTAAATATTTTTGCCATTGTTTCGCTTGCAACCAGCGGAGTGTCCTCACTGTCAGGCTCCTGATCATCATAACTCTCTTCTGCTAAAGTAACTTGAGCATTTTCTAATTGTTTGGATAAATTCAAAAATTCTTGAGCCTTTTCGTCGATTAATTCATCAGGATTATGAATATTTTTTAATTTTTCTTCGTCATCAACGACACCAAAATTAAAAAAATCAGCTTTTGAAAAATCCATGTCAAGTTTTATATTTTCGAAAACATCCGGTTGAATTTTAATGTTAGATTTTTCACGCGGAAATTTTAGGTCGATTTGATATAACTTACTTATCTTATTGGAATTATCCTGAGGTATGTTTTTAGATTTTCTAAATGCTTTGGCAAATATATTTTTTTCATATTCATCAAAATATTCTATTTTCTCAACATTAGTATTTTCAACACTTTCCACTTCCATTGCATCGTTTTCATCATTATCGCCTTTTGTCTCATCTAAAGTATCCACCGCAAATTCTGTCAAAATATTTTCCGGAAAATATGTTTCCGCATCATTTTTTTCGATTTCGTAAGAGTCAGTATTTTCAGTATCTTGCTCAATAATATCATCGGCATTTTCCATACTTTCCAAGCTCATTCCGTCATCTGCCAAATTATTTTCAGCATCAGGAATATTATACGTTTCATCTTCGCTTTTTATTTCAAAAAAATTTGAAATTCCTGTCATTTCAGCGCTATTTTCAGAATCAATGCTCTCCTGACTAACTTGCTTCAATTTATTTGTCAAATTTTTTATTTCTTCAATATGTAGAGAAAAATCATCTTCGTTGTCATTGTGGTTATCTACAATTTCAAAACTGTTTTCTTCCTGAAAAATATTGCCAGCGCTATCTTCCTGAATTAATGAGTGGTTATAAATTTTATCCTTGATCTGGGCAATTGCTACATTCGCAGGAAACTGGTAGCACGCCACATCAATAACTTCTTTGGCTCTATCAATTTCTCCATGAAAGAAACAGGCTTTTGCCAGCAATATAGCAGCACTTGAATAATCCGGATAAATTTCAAGTCCACGTTCGCAAAGCCTGATTGCCTCATTATATTGTTGCTCTGCCAGCAATTTTTCCGCTTCCAAAGCAAATTTGATAGAAATTTTTTGCATCAGCTTAATTTAACATATAAACAACTATTTAACTTTCTCATAGTATTTATGAATTTTTATTCATAAATGTTCGCCTCAACCGCAACCATAGCAAATATACTAAAAATATCTATAAAAATACTCTCGGACTATTGCTTGCAATATAACCACGAAACGAAACAGATATTCCATCTGTCCATTGCCTTAATATATCAATTTTTTACAACTGATTAAATAAAAATATTGACAAGTTGCAGTTTAAGCCGGCAAATGTGACGAGAAGCATGTTCCTCTCTAAAATATATTTGGTTTCGCTTCATAAGTGTGTCAAAATCAACAAGATGTGCATCAAATTCAGGTCCATCTACGCATACAAATACATTTTTATTGTCAACAATAGCACGACATCCGCCGCACATGCCAGTACCATCAAGCATAATTGGGTTCAAACTTACAACTGTTTTAATTTTATATGGCTTAGTCATATTAGCCACAGATGCCATCATAGGTATCGGACCAATTGCAAGAACGAAATCAGGTGGCTGTATCTCTATTATTTCTTTCAACTTATCGGTAACAAACCCCTTCATGCCTGCCGAACCATCATCCGTCGTGATAAACACATTGTCGGCAAATTGCCGCATCTCGCTATCCAGTATGGCATATTCCCTGCTCCGCCCGCCGATAATCACCGTTACATGATTGCCCGCTTCTTTCAACGCTTTCGCCGTTGGATACGCAATAGCCGTTCCAACTCCGCCGCCGATAACTACGCATTTGCCATAGTTTTCGATATGCGTAGGCTTGCCCAGCGGACCGACCAAATCCAAAATATTATCGCCTTCGCCAAGTTGCAGCAGCATATAGGTAGTTTTTCCAACTCCCTGTACTATAATAGAGATAGTGCCAGCATCGGAATCAGAATCAGCGATTGTGAGCGGTATGCGTTCGCCATTTTCGGCAATCCGCAAAATAACAAACTGCCCCGGTTTATGCTTTTTAGCAATAGCCGGCGCATCGATTATAAATTTTTTGACATTATCAGAGATACTCTGTGCATATATTATTTTGTTCATAGGTTTTCGCAGTTATTTATGAATGTTGTTTAAGAACATATTAAAAATACAAAAATTTCAGATATATTTAAATAGTAGACTATATATATAATTTCAATCTGCGTTTTTTATTAAAAAATATTCATAATTGTAATGGCTATATATCAAGGCTTGTTCATTCGCATTTTTTTGTTATCTTTGCAACATTAATATATTTTTACAAGAAAACACAGGATATAACATGGATAATGTTAGGAAAATGGCTATTGATACACAGTGCGTACATGCAGGTATCACAAGCGATCCCAATGGCGCTGTCGTTACGCCAATTTATCAAACCTCTACTTTTAGATTTAAAGATGCCGACCATGGCGCACGCCTGTTTCAGGGCGAAGAAGCAGGCTATATTTACACACGCATAAGCAATCCGACGGTTGCTGCAATGGAAGATGCTATTGCCATTCTTGAAGGCGGCGCCAAGGCTATTGGCTGTGCAAGCGGTATGGCAGCCGTGCATACGCTTATCGCTTCCGTGCTGAAATCGGGCGACCATCTGATAGCAAGCAAGTCGATATATGGCTCAACGGCAACGCTTTTGCAAAATGTCATGCCTGCCTTTAATATTGAAACTACATTTGTTGATGCTGAAAATACCGACGAGGTCAAAAAGGCTATTAAGCCGAATACCAGACTGATTCTTATCGAAACGCCGGGCAATCCGACAATGGTAATGGCTGATATTGAAGCTATTGGCAAGCTCGCCAAACAGTCCGGCATTAAATATGCCGTTGACAATACTTTTGCAAGTCCTGTATTGCAGCGCCCTTTCGAGCTTGGAGCGGATTATATCATCCACAGTATGACCAAATTTTTGAATGGCCATGCGGATGTTGTGGCTGGCGCTATCGTTTTGAAAGAAGAGAGCGAGTATGAGCATTTCAGAAAAATGATGAACCATTTCGGCGGCGTTATTGACCCATTCAATGCCTTTCTTGTGCATCGCGGCTTGAAGACGCTAAAGCTTCGTGTTGAGCAGCAGCAGAAGAATGCCCAGAAAATAGCCGAGTATCTGGAGAAACATCCAGCTGTGGCATGGGTTATGTATCCCGGCTTGAAATCGCATCCGCAATATGAGCTTGGTTTGAAGCAAATGAAAGGTGCCGGCTCGCTTATTGCATTCGAGCTTAAAGGCGGCATTGAGGCAGGCAAGACATTGATGAATAATGTTTCTGTTATCCAGTTGGCTGTTTCGCTTGGCGGCATTGAGAGCCTTATCCAGCACCCAGCATCAATGACACACGTGCTTATGGGATCAGATGCGCGCAATGCAGCATCGATTACGGATGGTCTTGTGCGTCTGGCTATTGGCATCGAAAACGTTGATGATTTAACCGCCGATTTGTCGCATGGGCTAAGCCTTCTAAAATAAGCTGCTTATGTAGACCATATAAACATATAGCTCATTAATTCTGCATTATTAATGAGCTATGTTTTATTTAATTCAGGCTGGTTTTGCAACTTGCCATATTAATAAAATAATGTCCAAATATATGAATTTTTATTCATATAATGTGGATTTCAGCACTATTCTGTTGCTTGATCTTTGTGGGTTGTGCAATAGCCGTTCTCGTTGGCTTTGTTTTTGCATCTTTCTTCGTTGCCTTTGTTCACTGCCTTGCAGCGCGCCACGGCTGTTATGGTGCAGGTGGCTGTATGTCCGCCATCTTCGGAAGTGGCAGTAATGGTCGTTGTGCCGCCGTCTGCTACTGCTAACACCTTGGAATTGCTTATGGTTGCGACTGAAGGATTG
>JAVBOP010000065.1:0-16431 GCA_031550405.1 Kapaibacterium sp. (SeqCode) | reverse complement strand
GGTCCCAAGGGTTTGGCTGTTCGCCAATTAAAGCGGTACGCGAGCTGGGTTCAGAACGTCGTGAGACAGTTCGGTCCCTATCCAGTGTGGGCGCAAGATACTTGAGGGGACCCGCTCTTAGTACGAGAGGACCGGAGTGCCCGTACCTACGGTGCATCTGTTGTCACGCCAGTGGCATAGCAGAGTAGCCACGTACGGAAAGGATAAGTGCTGAAAGCATCTCAAGCACGAAACCTACCCCAAGATTAGGTATCTCATAGCACAAGCTAGTAAGGATCCAGGTAGACGACCTGGTTGATAGGCTTCAGGTGTAAGCATAGTAATATGTTTAGCTGAGAAGTACTAATAATCCGAGGGCTTACCATTTGAGTTGTTATATTCTTTTTTCATAGCAACTAATTTTAATCAAGCTATAATCTTCTTCCATACCAATTGTCAATGAATTTAAAATTTTATACTTGGTGGTCATAGTGCAGGGGGTACACCTCTTCCCTTTTCGAACAGAGAAGTTAAGTCCTGCTACGCCGATGGTACTGCTCGGGTGACTGTGTGGGAGAGTAGGTAGCTGCCAAGTCTTTTACAGGAAAAGAGTTTCAATAATATATGTTGTTGAAGCTCTTTTTTTTTATTATATTGTTACGGTTTTCTATTACAATTAAATTAGATTTAATATGAGCTGGATTTGCGGATTGATTGGTGATTTTGATGATAATCTTGTTAATGATATTTGCCAAAATTTTCATGCGCCAATTTATCAAATGAAAAATGAAAAAATATTCATTATTGCGGGCGGACGTCGTGAAACTTGCCTAAATTATGAATCTAATGATTTGTCGCAAAATATAATATTGGGTATAGGTATCAAACCTGTATGCGATAGCTATAAAATTGCAGATGTTCATGATTGGAAAAATGCTTCTGATAAGGAAATTATTGATACTTGGAATGGACATTTTATTAAAATTTGCATTGCTAATGAAAAGATCAACTTCATTACTGATCAAATAGGTTTGCGTGATTTATTTTTTTATAAAGTTTCTGACAAAACATTTATCTTTTCAACAAATCAGGGAAAACTTGCAAAAATATGTAATCTTGCGTTGGATTACGAAAAAATCAGCACGAAATGGCTTTTATTTGACCAAATCTCAAATGAGAGTATATTCCAAAATATAATAAGAATAAATCAAGGCAGTGAATTGATTTTCAATCGCTCTAATTTTTTTTACAGTATAAAGCAAAATAATTGGCTCCCTAATATTACAGAAAATTTTATAAATGATGAAATTTTTGAAAATGAATTAACAAAAATACTTGCCTGTAACTTTGAAACAAATTATGAATTGTTTTTAAGTCTTTCGGGTGGTTTTGATTCGAGAATTCTTTTATCTTGCTTTAATAATATTAAAACATTTTCATTTGGCGAAAAAAATGTGCCCGATGTGAAAATTGCTTATCAGATATGTAATTCATTAGGTTTGGAAAATCAAAGAATTTCTTTGGAATTGCCAGAACCAGATAAATTTTTCAAAGAAATGATAGATTGTTCAAGCCAAATTTGCTTTTCTAAACCAATATCCGAATTTTTAAATTTAAGGAATTATAATTATTTTTTAGATAAAAATATTGTTAATATTGACGGAGCTTTTGGCGAAATTTGGAGAAGAGTCTTGTCAACTAAATTGTTTGTTTTTGGTAAAAAAGATTTATTGTCCCGAAATTATGATAATATTTTAAAATATTTAACATATCATAAGGCAAATATTTTTAACGATGATATTAATGAGTTAATGAAATTTGCCTCTCAAAAACAAATAGCAAATTTTTTTAATTTGTTGCCTGAAATAGAAGATATTGGAGTTGAAAACTTTATAGATTTATTTGTAACCAAAACAAAATTTGCAAGCAGTACCTCTTTTGAGCAAGCTCGGCTTGATGAAATTTTGATTAATTTTATGCCATTTGCCCAAAAATCATTGCTGGATTTGTTGTTCCAAGTTAAAATTCAATCTCGTAAAAATGCTAAAATGTTGAAAAAAGTTATTCAAAAAAGGAATCCAAAACTGTCAAAATTTCCTTTAGTTAAAGGAGATGATACTTATCCATATTATATGAATAGCTTGCAGATAAAAATTCAAAAGAAAATTAAACAAAAATTAGGATTAAATAAGAAAAACACAACTCTGGAAAATTTTTCAAAAATTACTATTGATATGTTTCGTGAATATTTATTGGATTTATTAAATTCTAAAAGAGTAAAAGAAAATGCAGCTTATTCCTATAAAAAGCTCGATGATTTATCAGAAAAACTTCACAAAAACGCGTTATCCACGCAGGATTACAAAGAATTAGACTGGTGGTTCTCTCTTGAATCCATAACCTTGTGATAATAGTATTTAATGAATTATTAAATAAATAGGATGGTATATACCATGTTAATCAAAGAATACATGAAAATGGCGGTGGAGGAGGCGAAACTCTCCCTCGAAGCAGGCGATGTGCCTGTAGGTGCAATAATCGTGCATAAGGACACTGTTATTGCAAAGGCGCATAATGAAGTTGAAAATTGCAATAACCCGCTTGCTCATGCTGAAATACTTGCTATAAAAAAAGCCATAACAGCTTTAAATACAAAATATTTGATTGATTGCGACATGTATGTTACGCTTGAACCGTGCACAATGTGTGCGGGTGCAATCGTACTGTCTCGCCTGCGCAGACTGTATATTGGCGCTGATGATTTGAAAGCCGGCGCTTGCGGCAGTGTGTATAATCTGGTGCAAAATAATAGGCTTAACCATTCTGTCGAACTTTATCAGGGTATATTAAAAGACGAATGCTCTGGGCTTATATCTGATTTTTTTCGTAATTTGCGAGAAAATAAGAGACAAAGTAAATATAATTAATGGCAAATATTGAATTAAAAAATATTTCAAAAACATATAAAAATGCCACAAAAGCAGTAAAAAATGTATCATTTAGCGCTGATGAAGGCGATTTTGTTGTATTGGTTGGTCCATCCGGTTGCGGTAAGACAACTATTTTACGCATGATAGCTGGATTGGAGGAAATTTCAGAAGGCGATTTGCTTTTTGACAACCGGCGCATGAATGATGTTTTGCCAAAAGATAGAGATGTCGGCATGGTTTTTCAAGAATATGCACTTTATCCGCACCTTTCCGTTTTTGACAATATAGCTTTTCCACTGAAAGTAAAAAAAATCAATAAACACGAAATCGAAAAACAGGTCAACCAAATTGCGAAAATGATTGGCTTAAACGATTATTTGAAGCGAAAGCCTGCCGAACTTTCCGGTGGACAGCGGCAGAGAGTTGCTTTGGGTCGGGCTATTATACGTCATCCGAAAATATTTCTGTTTGATGAGCCGCTTTCAAATCTTGATGCGCAGCTGCGGATACAAATGAGGCAGGATATTATTGCACTGCAACGAAAGGTAGGGATAACCTCTGTCTACGTTACGCATGACCAGACGGAGGCGATGACGATGGGAACAAAAATTGCGGTGATGAAAGATGGTATTTTGCAGCAATATGACACTGCACAAAATATATATTGCAAGCCTTGCAATCTCTTCGTTGCTGATTTTATAGGCTATCCGCAGATAAATTTATTCGCAGGAAAAATGAATAAAAATTCATTTTTGGAAGATGGTTCTATGCTGGAATTGGGGATTTCAAATGAAAATCTTTTCGAAAACAGGAAATATACGCTTGGTATTAGGCCTGAAAAAATTTTTACAGGGAAAAATGATGCTGAAAAGGCAATAAATATTTCTGTTACAGTAAGTAATATTGAATATTTGGGAAGCGAAACGATTCTGTATTTTCAAACTGGGAATACTGCGAAACGAATAAAAACATCGACAAATACGCATAATATTAAAATCAATGATGCAATATTTTGTCATTTTTTTGTCGAAGATATTTTATTATTCGATGAAATCGGACGTTTGATATAAAAATGCTTTTTTTTGAAGAATATTTATGTTATTTTAAAGCTTAATTTACATGTTCTTTTATTTTATTAAGGATTATAACAAGTATGAAAAAAATACTTTTACTAATGCTATTAGTTGTATCTACTAATGGTTTGTTTGCTGAAACAGGCAAAGAGGCTCTTGAATCATGTGCCAAAGCTATGAAATGTGAGAAATTTGCTGAATTTAAAACTCAAAAAATCGTTTATGCCGCTAAAAATGGGCAAATGACAGCGGATATTGCCGTTTATAAAAAAGGCACAGACAAATTGCGAATTGAAATTAAAACTCCAATGGGTAATAATGTGTTTATAAAAAATGGCGACAACCGTTTTATAATAGAGCCACAAAAACAGGAAATTCCTGCCGAACAATGGGAGCCGCTTGAACAGGAAATAATGCTGTATGAGGCGAATCCGCTCGAATTATTCAAGGACGCAAGTTATACTTTTGAGCTTGTGGCGGATAAAGAAGAATTTAACAGCAGAGCCTGCAAAAAAATTGGCATAAAATCCGAAGGCGTAATGGGAACTTATATTTATACCGACGCTGCAACGAATTGGATTGTAGGCACCAAAATTGATAATTCCGAAATGCCTATTGACATTCAATATTTGGACATGAAAAAAATCAAAGGTGCAGTATATCCTTCGCTAATCAAAATGTTTTCAAAAGGCATGCTTGCCAACGAAATCTCTATTAATTCATGGGAAGTAGACATAGAACTGGCTGATTCAATGTTTGAGGTAAAATAAATTTTAAGCAATCGAAATTCAGATGAAAAAGTCGCTAATAAAATAGCGGCTTTTTTTATGTAATAAATCATTTATAATCCTGATGTGCCTTATGCGGTGAATTTTTCTGTCTTGGTTTTTATATATTTTCAGGCGAAATAAATTTTGTCGACCTGTTTTATGAATATATTTTAATAATACATTACGCTATTATAATATTTATTGCAGGCTGTTATTATGCCTGCCACTAAAAAATTATTTTTCTAATTATGATTTTTAATTTTTCTTGTATTTATAACCATTGTTATCATAAAGCTAATAAGAGTTAGCGTTTTTTCTTCAACCTCAGACCATAATTCTTCTGAATGGCAATTATCCAAACCAACAAATCCCCAAAAAACATCGTCAATATGAATCGGCACAAGCAAAATTGATTTAATATCTTGTTCTGACAGTACAGTTCTATTATATTCGTCCATATCTTTAACAATTGCGTTAAGCGGCTTGCCAGAAGAAAGCATTTCATAAATATCAGGATCGTAAGGCACAAATTCAATTATTTCGCTGTCTTGCATTGGTTCGATTTTATTTGCTTCATTTACCCATTCATAAATTTGTTTCATAAAAGGCAAGTTGGAATCTCCCATTTCATAATTTTTCCAAACAAAACATCTATCTGCCCGGCTCATATTACCAAGAATTTTCAGAATTTCGTTTATAATATTATCTATGTTATTTATATCAAAGGACTTTAGCAACAATGCAGATATTTCATTAATTGCAGTAATTAATTTGAAATTTATATCATTTTCGTGATTTTTGTTTTTTGCTTCCATATTCATTTGATTATTTTATTTAAAATTGCCAAGTGTAATCTTAACCCTTATGCAAATATATTATATACAAATATATTATACTTTTTGAATAATACCAAAAAATCAATTTTATTACAAAGAAAGCTATTTTTAAATAAATTTTTGTTTTAAATACGATGCTTTGCTTTTTACACTAAAATTATCAATAACATTATATTGATATTGCTTGTCGTTTTTTTATTCGAAATTTATGAATGTTTTTTAATAATTAGTGCAGGTTGCAGGTAGGATGTATTATACCATTTGCTATTACAAATTTGTAGCGTAATTGCATGAACAAATAGAACTGACCTCCTTTTTTGTCAGTGAATTTGTTAAACCAGATAAAAAAATATTTAATTTTTCAAAATTTTCGAATAATTTGTTAGAAAATACTCGCTTAAATTTCCACTAAATTTTTTCAGCAGGGCTCAATTCCTGACTATACTGCTGAAAAAACATAAGTGCAATATTATCAAATACTTGTAATGATTTTGCTTCGTGAAAAGCACAGTTATTTTTGAAGTTTTTTTGAAAGATTTACCGCTCTCAACATCTTTTTTTATATGAGGCTTACGGACAATTTTAACTTTTGATTTAAATTTACGGCTGCAATAATTTCGAAAAGTAAAATAAGAATGCTTCTTATTAAATTTTTGACTAACAATTAGTAATAATTCCTTATATCTAGCAATATTACTGCTCGAATTTGTAAGGATTTTTTCTACAAAAGCATGCTCATCGGAAGTAAAAACTGATGGACGATGTCTAGTTTTTATGATTCAGCAACCCTCGAATATCGGCACTTAAGCACTTTGTACACCAGGTGCTTAGCATATTTTCACTCATCTTCAAGATATGGTGAAGCGAGTTAAGGGTGGTTTTATCTGAATATTTTTTTTATTTGTATTGGCATTTTTATGCGAGGAGCAAAAAGCGTTCCTGCATGTTTTCTTAATAATTTTTTTAAGATATCGTTCGTTTTTTACAACATTAATGATTTTTATCTTAGAATCCATACGCAAATATAACATTTTTTGGGGAAACAAAGCAACTACAATTTTGTATTAGCAAAGGGTATTAAGCCTATTTCATAATTTCGTGAGATTTCAGAATAAATTTATAGCTGTTGGAACTGCTTTAACAGAATGGCTTTTTATGCCTATCCAGCTTGCATGGTGGAAGAAAACGTGAAAATATATTTTTAAAATCATTTCCTTAAACAACAAAAGTCTTGTAACTTATTGAATTACAAGGCTTTATTATAGCGATCCAGGCAGGAATCGAACCTGCGACACCAAGTTTAGGAAACTTGTGCTCTATCCTACTGAGCTACTGGACCTAGTGATATTTTTTTAATTTATTTTGTCATAAGAATTTAATGAAAGACGGCTGCCAACATGGTCAGGCGGCGCAACGTCGAACATAAATGCTGCAATATATTGTTTTACCATATTGCTGTTAATTTGTTTATAGCCAAGCATCAAAGCCCGTTCAATCATCAAATCAACATGTTCATTGCTTAAAAGTCCAATTGCTTGCAGCTGAATTATATTTCCTAAAGCATCTTTGGTGAAAAAATTTTTCTCAAAATCGTTGAGCTGCCTGAAAGAAGTATTCTTGAACATTTGTAACTGCGATATTTTGCTGGCTTTTTTCGTTTCTAATTTTTCCGCCATCCAACTAAATGCCGTCGAAATCTCTTTTTCGGAATATCCCTGCTCGGACAAAATGCTTGTATTTATTTCCTGTATCTTGCTTGTCTTCATTTTTGACATTATCCAAATTATAATGTCAATGATTCTTTCACCCATCTTTTTTGTAATTAATTGCGAGATATTTGTTTTCCAGTCTGGTCATTTCATTTCTCTCATCTGCCGTCGAATCCGAATATCCAATGATATGCAGGACGCCGTGTATCGCATATCGCACAAGTTCTTCACTCCACGACGTGGCATATTCAGCGGCATTCAACTTTGCCATTTCAGCGCTGATATAAACTTCGCCTTCGATCGGATTTTCGTCCAGGCAGAAAGAAATCACATCTGTTGGATAATCATGATTAAGATATTTTTTGTTAATTTCATGAATCTTATCGTTATCGACAAAGACCAGATTGATATTTGCATTGATATGCTTTTCGTCTAAAAGTAACTTTTCTAAAGTTACAGCTAAAACTTTACGGGGTAGGGATTTCCTCCGGCTGTTATTAAAAATATCAATAGAAATTGCCACAATTATGAATTATTTTTAATTATTTATTGATGATCGATAATTGCAACGCAGCAAGAACAAGAGAAGAATCCAATTCCGCTATTTCTGAATTTAAAATATCTTTAGAAATATTGGCAAACAACGATACACCACTGTTTTTACTAATGATTAAACTGGAAATTTTATCATTATTTAGCGAGGAAAAAAACAACTCATCAGGCGGAAAAACAGTGAAATTCGTTACATTATGAAGTTCGTAATATCCATGAACTGTTTGAATTGAAATCAAAGCTGTGGGCTGATTTTCGATATTGACATTCAGGTAAATTGAAAAATAAATAGGCGTACTGTATTTCGAATTTTCAATTGACCATGTGTAGCAATTGTCAATAATATCAGGCTCTTGCTCCAAGAGCGTGCTAATATTTCTTATGTTTTCTAAATTAATAGTAATATTCATTATATAAACGGCATCCTTTAGTTTTACATTCAAGCGCTTAATTACAATACAACAAATATAGCATACTCATAAAATCGGAAAATGTTACCAATATTACCAATATTTTTCAGAACTATATCTGTTGAAATTTATTTCTTTCATCTCGCATAGCTCGCGTGGGATATGGGCGAGCTATGCGGTGAAAGTTGCATATCGTTATGATATTTTCAGTAATAAGTCTGCTATTCTGTTGGAATATCCCCATTCATTGTCATACCAGCCAACAACTTTGACTAATTTGCCTTTTTCGCCAATTACATCTGTTAATTTGGCGTCGAAAATGCATGAGTGTGGATTTCCCAGAATATCTGTTGAAACAAGCGGATCTTCGGAATACTCCATGATATTTTTCAAGTATGTATTTGCCGCATCTTTCATAGCTGCATTGATTTCACCCTTTGTAACATCGGTTTTCAAAACAGCCGTAAAATCTGTCAATGATCCATCAGGCACAGGTACTCGAACAGCATAACCCTGCAACTTGCCTTTCAACTCGGGAATTACAAGCCCAACAGCCTTTGCTGCTCCGGTAGATGTAGGAATTGAATTGATGGCAGCGCTTCTTGCTCGCCGCAAATCGCTGTGAGGCAGGTCAAGAATCCGCTGGTCGTTGGTATAAGCGTGTATAGTGCACATGAAGCCGCTTTCGACTCCGAATTTATCATTCAACACCTTTACCATCGGCGCCAAACAGTTAGTAGTACATGAGGCATTCGACAGTGTCTTCTCTTTGCCCGTTAATGTGTTGCAATTTACACCGATTACGACAGTTGCGTCAAGCTCGCCTTTCGCCGGAGCCGAAAGCACCACTTTTTTAGCTCCGGAAGCTGCCAAATGCTGCTCCAAGCTCGCCCTGTCTGTGAAAACTCCTGTTGATTCCAAAACTATATCAACATTTTTCCAAGGGATTGAGGCAATCGCCCGCTCCGCCGAAATAGCAATAGTTTTACCGTTGACAATCAAATTATTGCCATCAACAGCAATATCGCCTTTAAATTTACCATGAACTGAATCGTATTTTAGCAGGTGCGCCAAGGTTGCAGCATTTGTTAAATCATTGATACCAGCGATTTCAATGTCAACATTGCGCTGCATAAGCTCTCTGAAAACCAATCTGCCGATACGTCCAAAACCATTAATTGCAATTTTCAATGCCATTTTTTTGCTCCATAAGGTAATACAAATTTTTTTAAGATGACTTCAAAAATAGTACTTTTTCTCTAATTATCAGCAATAAAAAAAATTACTGCCGCAATATTCATAAAATTCTACTCCAATCCGTATTCTTTGATTTTTCGGTAGAGGGTTCTATCGGCAATGCCTAATATTTGGGCGGTGCGGCGGCGATTGCCCTGGCAGGTATTGAGCGTGTCTATGATTACCTGCTTTTCCATTTCTGCAAGCGTAGAGCTGTGATAGTAAGCGGCTTGGTTGCCGTAGTTGGCGTCGGTATTGGATTTCAGTATCGCTATATCATTTTGCAGTTCCTGAAATGCCGACCCAAGCTTTGCCAGTGCCCGCTTAATATCTGTGGTATCCTGCTTTAGCTCAAGAAGGCTGCGCAAAATCAAAGCATCACAGCTTAGCACCTCTGCCTGTGGAGTTGGTATAAGTGCTGTAGAATTATTATGGTTATGATTGAGCAGGTCAAAAACATGGTTATGGGTTGCAGGCATATATCGCTGCATAATATCCGCAGTTACATAATTGCCTTTTTCGAGCGTTATGACCTTTTCCACAAGATTTTTCAGCTCTCTTAAATTGCCCTTCCATTCCATTTTTTGCAGCATACGGATAGCATCATCAGCCATGCCCTTATATTCTATGCCCTGTTTCTGGCAAAGCTTTTGCCCGAAATAATCCACATACAGAGCTATATCTTCAGGATGTTCGCGAAGAGAAGGTAATATTATATTAACAGAATTTAATCTATAAAACAAGTCCTGCCTGAATGTTTTGTCTCTTACTTCGTCTTCAAGCTTGCGGTTGGTAGCTGCTATTATGCGAACGTCCACTTTATTAATGGCAGAAGAGCCTAAGCGTGAATATTCGCCGCTCTCTAAAATACGCAGCAGCTTAACTTGTGTACTTACAGGCATTTCGCCTATTTCATCAAGAAAAATAGTGCCTTTATTTGCTGCCTCAAAAAAACCGATACGCTGGTCAACGGCGCCCGTGAAAGCACCTTTTTCATGCCCAAAAAGCTCTGACTCCAAAAGTGTTTCGGGAATGGCGCCGCAGTTAACACTGACAAAAGGCTTGGACTTACGAAAACTCAAATTATGTACGGCATTGGCAAAAACCTCCTTGCCGGTGCCGGTTTCCCCGGTTATAAGTACCGGCAAGTCTGTCGGAGCAACTCTTTCGAGGATATTGATCGCATTCTGGATAATATACGAATCGCCTATTATGCCATACCGGTTTTGAAATTCACGCCTGTATTCCGTATCAATTCTATTCACGATTAAATCTGCAACCCCTTAATTATATTGGCATTAGGTGGGATTAATTAATAAAAATTAATTTTTTAGCGCTTTCGATTGCTGCGTCTGATAAATTTTCCCCACTTAACATTTTCGCAATCTCTATAACCTTTGTTTCATTATCCAGCTGCTTGGCAATAGTTGCAACCGAGTTTGCGCTTTCGATTTTTGAAATCAAAATATTATTTGAGCCGATTGCTGCAATTTGTGGCAAATGTGTAATTGCTATAATTTGATGATAGTTAGACAATTCTTTCATTGCTATGCCAACCTTTTGTGCAATCCTGCCGCTGATTCCTGTGTCAATTTCATCAAAAATTAGAATTGGAGTTTTATCGGCTTCGGCAATAATGGATTTCATAGCAAGCATAATACGAGAGATTTCGCCGCCCGAAGCCACAACCGAGAGCGGTTCAGTCTTTTCGCCTTTATTTGTGGAAATGAAAAATTCAATATTGTCAATTCCAGTCGGCATCGCTCTAACACATTTATTATATAGGCTTACAGAAGGAGCGCTTAGATAGCTAAAATTATTTTCATCTATAACGTTATTGGAAATATGCACTTCAAAAATCGAATTTTCAATACCAAGTTCAGCCAGTTTTTCAACAACTTTTTGTTCCAAATATTCTGCAACCTTCTTGCGTTGATTGTGTAAATTCAAAGCCAAAATTGAAAGTTCATGCCTTATATCTACTATATTTTTCTCTAACTTGCTAATATTGTCATCGTAATGTTCTACAATTTCAATTTCCGATGCGAGCTTTTTTCTAAGCTCTAAAATTTCTTCAATTGAACCATGTTTTTTCTTTAATCTGTTGATTTTCAAGCTGCGTTCGCGCAATTCTTCTATTCGATTTGGATTAAAAATTATGTTATTTTTATAGGATTTTATGAAATTTGCAGCTTCGTTTATTGAAATAATAGCTGTTTTCAGCTCATTAATATATGGCTCGAAAACAGAATCAAACTTACACAATTCATTCAATTTTTTTTCACATTCGTGTAAATTATTTTTTACAGAATATTGGTCATTCTCTATAAGTTGTGTAAAATCGTTGCAATTTATGAATAAAAATTCATAATTATCAAGTATTTTCAATTCATTTTCTATTTGAATATCTTCATCTAATTGTGGCGAAATATTGTCGATTTCCTCAATTTGCATTGAGAACAGGTCGGATTGCTGCAAGTAATATTTTTTCTTGGAGCTTAGATTTTGAAGCTCAGCAATCGCATTTTGATATTTTTGAAAACATGCAAAATAATCCGGGCGCACGAGTTTATTTTGAAGCAAATTATCAAGAATTTCGATTTGCTTTTCCTTGTCAAGCAGCGATTGATGCTCATTTTGCCCATGAAAATCGACCAGATTTTTGCAATAATCGCGCAACTGCGCAAGGGAAATCGGCGTATCGTTTATAAAACATCTCGAATTGCCTTTCATTGGAATTTCTCGGCGAATAATAATCTCGTTATTTTCAATGTCAAAATCGGCAGCGAACAGGCTTTGCAGCAAAATTGAATTTTTGTCTAAAATAAAATTTGCTTCAATAATCGCTTTTGTAGAATCTTTTCTCACAAAATCAGGTGAGGCTTTATCTCCAAAAAGCAACATAAGTGCTTCAATTACAATAGACTTACCTGACCCTGTTTCTCCAATAATAATATTCAGACCATGGCGAAATTCAATTTCAATATTTTTGATTATAACAAAATTTTGTATAGAAAGTTTGGTAAGCATTTTTCAAATTAAATTAACTTCAAAAATATGAAATTGCTGCATCATACACTGCATTATAAATTCATAAATGTTGTTTGATGGGGCTTTGCGAATAAGACATATTGCATTTTATTAAAAAATATTCATAAATATACTTTAAAACAATATAGTTTCTGTTATTTCTATCTCGTTTATGAAATACTTGTCATGTGATATGACTAACAAACTGCCTTTGTAACTTTTTATCGTTCTCGTCAATATCTGCAAATTAGTGATGTCCAAGTTGTTCGTTGGCTCATCTAAAATTATCAGATCAGGTGTTTGATTGCTAATCATCATGCAGCACAAATATAGCCGCATCTTCTCGCCGCCACTAAGCTCACGGCAGTTTTTGTCCCATGTGTCAGACGGAAATAAAAAGCGATTTAGCCGCAATTTCACCTCATGTTCTTCTAATTTCCGATGATTATATTTCGTTGCAAGCTGTTCAATAGTGCAATTTACATTAACCTGTGTATAGTTTTGATCTAAATAAATCCAGCTAAAATCAGCACGATTTATCTCGCCAGAAAGAGGCGCAAGTAAACCCAGCAGCAGCTTTATAAAAGTGGTTTTGCCCGTTCCATTATCACCCAACAGCTGTACTCTGTCGTTGCTGTACAGTTTGAAATCCAACGGATTTTGCCATAATATCTGATTTTCTTGATAAGCAAAATTTATATTTTTGGCTTCAATTAATAATTTTCCCGCATGTAAAGAAGTATTATCAAAATCTATCTTTAATTCTTTTAATTTTTCCTGCTGGTTTTTTAATTCTGAAATTTTGTTTTGAGCGTTGCCAATAATTTCAGAGTGCTTGTCCTTCAGCTTTGCAGCGGTGTTTTCAGCAGAATTATGCAAGGCATTCATCAATATACGCGGTCCTCCAATCTGTGCTTTATTTTTTTCTGCACGGTTGGAGCGCTTTTCCTGCCGCTGCCTGACTTCCTGAGCCTGTTTTTTGGCTAAACGAAACATTTTTTCTTCTTCATGAATACTTTTGCCTAAAGCATTCATTTCAATTTCCTTCTGCTCTTCATAAAACGCATAGTTTCCGCCATATAATTTTATGCCATGCGGAGAAAGTTCATAAGTCGTTTCAAGTTGGTTAAGTAACGTAATATCATGACTTACTATGACAATAGATGCTTTGCTTTGCTCAATATATTTGTAAAGCAGATTCCGACTCGTCTGGTCAAGATGATTTGTAGGCTCATCAAGCAGCACTATTTCAGGAGAATTAATTAACAAACCAGCAAGAAAAATCTTCGTTTTTTCTCCGCCGCTTAAATCATCTATCGGCATATTAAGCCTCACATTTGGCAATTTCCAATGAGCAAAAGCTGCCTCACACTTAGCCTCTATATCCCAATCATCAGCCAAAATATCAAAATCTTCCTGCGAAACACTTCCTTGCTCAATATTATGAATAGCTGTTAATTTTTTATCGACACACAAAATCTCAGCAATGCTTTTATTCAGCATTCCCGTGTGTTGCGTAATATAATATGGCTTGGAAGACGAAATAATGCTACCTTCGGAAGGCTCAAGCAAACCGGCAATCAGCTTCAACAATGTCGATTTGCCAACGCCATTATTGCCAACAATAGAGACTTTTTCCTGCTTTTCAACAGAAAAATTCAAATGATTAAATAAAGGATTTTGATTAGGATAGTGATAGGACAAATCACTGACAATAATATTCATAATAATATACCAATTAATAGTAGCCTGACAGGCAATTAAACATTCGTTAATTTAAACTGCATTTCGTCGGCTTTTAAAACCAACTATTAATTGTATATTTCCATTGGACTGAATATTAAGTTAAACAAGGCTACAAATATACGAAAAATATAATTAATAGCAAAATTTAGAACATATTATGAAAAATTATTCATAAATCAACTGCTATATAATTCTTAATTAAAAAATAAAAATAATAGTTGCATATACAATAAATTATACTTATCTTTATGCCTTATTTTTATCAACTTAAATAAAATAATGAAGATACTTGTTTCATTTTTCTTGCTCATTGCTTCCTGCCAGCAAAATTCCTATTCCAGAGTTAATGTGATTCCCATTGATACTCTTAAAATAAATGAGCAGATTAGCAATTATTATTATGATGATAAAAATAAAAATGGATATTATATAAACGACTGTTATCCAGAAATAGGTTCAAGTTTAGCTTCTATAACCTTCATTAATGAAAATACTTACAAAAAGGAAGCGGTCATATCTATTAACAGCGAAACCCCTGTTCTTTATTACAATATAATAAACTTTGACTCTATATTTGCAACAGGTTATCATACACCAAATTTAGTGCTTTTTAATAAAAGTGGAGTATTAAAAGAATGGGATATTGATGTTTTTGGTACTTCTGAATTTTATACCTCTTTACGTGCATTTCCTCCTGCAATCATTAATAATGAATTTTTTTTTAACATTTATTCGGATAAAATTAATAAAAAAATAAACTACAGTAAAGAAGCAGAAATTCAAGTAAATAAAATTATGGGAAAACTTAAAATAGTTAATAATAGAATTGAATCTCCGCAGCGTTTTTTAAATTTTCCATCAGATTACCACAGTGATTCTATTTTTTGTCCATTTAGTTGGGTGCGGTATATTGGAGATACTGCAGGAAAATTAATTATCTCTTTTCACATGAATGATTCGCTTTGGGTTATAAATGGTGAAAAACTGACGAAATATCCAGCAAAAAGCAAATATATTGATGCTTCAATCAGACTGCGTAAGAAACATACACATGAGGAAGCTGTTAAATTTGATAATGAAGTGGGATATTATTTTAATATCATTTATGATAAATACCGAAATTTATATTATCGAGTAGTTTTTCATAATCAAAAAGAGCGAAATGAAGATGGAACTACAAACAATAGATTTAATGACAGGCCTTGGTCTATCATAGTTTTGGACAAGAATTTTAATTATATTGATGAGATAATTTTTTCTGCAAAAAAATATTTATCTGGTAGATTTCTTCCAACCTCCCGCGGTATTTTAATGACCAAACGCATAGATAACGGACTTTTTGAAGAAGAAGGCAAAATGCAGATTTTATACAAATTAGAACTGGAGTGATTTATGAAAAATTATTCATAAATCAACTGCTATATAATTCTTAATTAAAAAAATAAAAATAATAGTTGCATATACAATAAATTATACTTATCTTTATAGCTTATTTTTTGTCAACTTAAATAAAATAATGAAGATACTTATTTCATTTTTCTTGCTCATTGCTTCTTGCAAGCAAAATTCTTATTCCAGAGTTAATATAATTCCTGTTGATACACTTAAAATAAAATCAATTTTCGGTGATTATTTTGATAAAATTAATAAAAAGAACTACCTTTACTCTTATTCATACGTCAATGACAGTGAAGTTGGCATGTATGTAAATAAAATCACTTTTTATGATGAAAAAACTCTATCTGAAGAATTTCATATAGATATTGATACAAATATTAAACTGTTTTTTTATAGTTTTGTGTCGCCTGATTCAATATTTGCAATAGACAGTTATAGATATATTTTGTATCATTTTGATAGAAAAGGCTTGGCAAATAAATGGGAACTTAATGTTTTTTATGATGAACTGGATGCTTTTATTCAGCCATATCCAGCTTTGCTGGTTAATGCTAATGAATTTTACTTTGATGTTGCGCTTGGTCTTAAAGATGAACAATATATAAAGGATAGAAAGAATTTTTATAAGCAAAAATTCATGGGAAAATTTAAAATAGTTAATAACAAAATCACAAATCCGCAGCTTTTTTTGAATCTTCCCAATGATTACTGGCAGGATTCTGTTGTTTGCACTTATCTCAATCCTGAGTATACTTCAGCTAA
>JAVBOP010000218.1:0-12713 GCA_031550405.1 Kapaibacterium sp. (SeqCode) | reverse complement strand
AAATGTGGAAGATGTAGCGCATACCGCAAGCGAGCTTGCACGCATGACCGATACGCTAACCGAATTGATATCTCAATTTAAAATAATGGCTAACGGAGCTGGTTATATGCCTGCCCGGTCTGCAAGAGCGCTGAACTAAAGACGGCATTATACTATATAACATATAACAAATGTTAAGAGGGGCATTAAAAATGCCCTTTTTTTTATTATATTTGCATTGCATGTCTGTGCCTGAACAACATGCTATATAATTATGAAAAAATATTCATAATCAAACCTAATGAAAGTAATATTTAAAAATTAAACAGAATAAAACATGTTTGTAATTATTGGTATTGTCGTTGTATTCGCCAGCTTGCTCGGCGGATTTATGATGGCTGGTGGCAACCCCGGAGCGCTCTTTCAACCTTCTGAATTTGTTACAATCGGCGGTGTGATTATCGGCTCCATGCTTGTAGCTAATCCATTGCCGACTGTAATTAAAATCGTAAACGGGCTGATAGGCACTCTGAAGGGTCCAAGCGTTAATAAAACTGCATACTTGGAGCTGCTGAAAATGCTGTATGAAGTATTCCAGTTCGCAAAGCGTGAAGGACTGATAGCTCTTGAACCGCATGTGGAAAATCCGGAAGGCAGCTCCATTTTATCCAAATATCCCACATTCATCAAAAATCATCATGCGGTAGATTTTCTATGCGATACCTTAAAGGTATTGCTTTCCGGAGGTGTTCCCGCTCACGATTTGGAAGAACTTATGGATGTTGATATTGAACGCTTGCACGAGGAGGAGCATGTCCCCCCAGCACAAGCCCAAGTTATTGCCGATGCCTTCCCCGGCATTGGTATCGTTGCCGCCGTACTTGGTATCATCGTTACAATGGCATCTATTAATGAGGGTGCGGAAGCGGTTGGACATCACGTTGGTGCCGCTCTTGTGGGTACATTTCTCGGCGTGCTTATGTCCTACGGTATCATAGGTCCAATGGCGAGCCTGATGGGAACTTATGCAAACATGGAAGGCAAATACATGATGGTAATAAAGGCGGCAGTGCTATCATACGCCAAAGGCGCGCCTGCCAATGTGGCTGTTGAATTCGGGCGCCGTTCCATAGACCCGACAAACAGACCATCCTTTAAAGAAGCAGAAGAAGCATGCAAGGCAAAATAAATCTGAAGAAATATTTAATCAAAAAATTCAAAAAGAGTCGCCGTCTTAAAAGGTATTTAATATTGGTATTAAGCTATTGAACAGAATTATTAAAATAAATTCATAAATAGAAGTCTTATGAAGACAACAAAAATTTTGAAATGGCTGTCGATGCTGGCGGTTATGTTCGGATTTATGAGCTGTGATGATGATATAGTTTATCCGAATTTAACAGGTGAATGGCAATGGGTAAAATCATCCGGTGGCTTTTTTGGGGAAGTAAAAGAGCCGGAATACAAGTCTATTATAAAAATATCTGAACAAAATAAATATGAGACATACGTAGAAGATACGTTATATGCAGCTGGTACCTTTAAGTTCTATACAGATGATTCACATGGTAATACTGTTAAAATTGAGCCAAGTATAATTCCAGTTCGTCCAGATGCAAAACGTATTCTCACTTATGGCAATGATACGATTGTATTTTCTGAAGGATGTTGCGATAGATGGGATTTTTATTATGTCAGAGTGCAGGAGGAAAAACAATGAAAAAACACATGTTTTATAACACTCGTTGTGAGCGAAGAAGAATTTTTGAAGCAATGGGATTTTAGCACAATCGGCAGCGCTGCCGATTATCATTACCAAATGGCAAAAATGGATTGGCAAAACCTCAAAAAAATGCTTTGAAACAACTTATATTATGATAACAGATAAGCCCGAAAATATAGATGAATATATCGCCGCATTTCCGCATGATGTGCAAAAGATATTGGAAAATATCCGGCAGATAATCAAAAATAATGCGCCTGCTGCTCAAGAAGCTATTAAATATCAAATGCCAACATTTGTGCTAAGCGGCAAGAATCTTGTGCATTTTGCTGCATTTAAAAATCACATTGGCTTCTACCCCATTCCAACAGGCATTGAGGCGTTTAAAGCCGAGCTTTCCATTTATAAAACTGGGAAAGGCTCTGTACAGTTTCCGGTCAATAAACCAATGCCGTTGGATTTGATTGCTCGAATTGTTCAATTCAGGGTAAAAGAAGTTTTAAACCAATAGTATAATTCAATTAAATAATAGAAATTAAATAGACTATAATCTTCGTTGCGGTGGTTGTGCAGTGGATGGGGTTGGAAAAATTAGTCGGCTTGCAGACCTTATATTAAAGATTTTTAACATGAGATTTTTTTTAATTTAATATAATAATTTATTTTCTACAGAATCACATTAATTGATCAATTTTTATTCATAAATCATGAAAATACAAGAGATATTAGATATTTTAGTTGATCCAATTACCAAAAATAAGCTAATCCTGTATGAAAATTATTTAACTAAAGAAAATTATATTGAGCATTATGAAAAAGATGCCGAAGTATTCGATTATTTTCAAACGCAAAACTGCAAAGCAACAGCCGACGATGAAAGAAGACTGCGCACAACAATCTTGAGTAAATTAGGAAAGAATTTAAAAAATAAAAATATACTGGATATAGGTTCAGGTGGCGGCTGGGCTGATAAAAGCCTGACAGATAAATGTAAACAATTTATTTCTGTTGATATTTCTGACATAAACTTAAGAAAGCAGTTTGATATTATTAATAAAGATAATTACTTTCCAATTCAAGCTGATGCGCTAAATCTTCCGTTTGCTGATAACTCAATTGACATAGTCATTAGCTTCTGAAATTATTGAACATTTGGTCAACCCTAAAGCTTTTATTGAAGAAATTTACCGTATTTTAAAGCCAAATGGTCAAGCTATCATTTCAACACCATATAAAGAAGTTTTGCATTATAGTCTATGCATACATTGCAATAAACCAACTCCTAAAAACGCACATCCACACTCTTTCGATGAAAACACTCTCTATGATTTAACAAAAGATTGTAAGAATGCGAATGTAAAATTTCATGTATTTGGCAATAAAGTTTTGCACTTAGGCCGGTCATATATTATATTGCAATACCTACCTTTGAAAGTATGGCATGGCATTGATAAACTGATGAATATAATAATCAATAAAAAACAGCACATTATAATGGAAATCACACGTTCATCTACTTAAATATTTCTTAATCAATTTGTAGTTACTTGGTCGAATTTTATGAATAATTATTCATAAATAACTGTTCAAAAACAATAAAAATAATGCTTGCATTTAAATAAAAGTGTATTATATTTATGTTTTAAAAAATGGCAATATTGCCATAATTGTCAAAAAAAACAGTTACACGAATTATACTAAAGACAAATAAATTGATTTTTTTTAATTCACAATATTTTTATTTTTTAAACAAAAGGATTTTTATGGTAAAATCAAAAAAGTTTTTTATGTTGATATCACTTGCCTCCATTTTGGTATTTATGAGCGCATGTGACGGTCAGAGGGTTCTTAATTTTAGAATTAATCTTAAAGATGGTAGGAATTCTAGTAACGAAAATGGGTATGGACGCTTTAATGAAAATCGTTCTCCCAAATTGTGTACAGTCAAAAAAAAATAATGCTAAAGTCTATACACAAGTTGGCGTAGCTAGATCTGAAAGGACGAGTCCAAACACCGCTTCAATGCTTTGCATTCAAAAATTTTACAGAGCTAATGGCCATTCTGCATGGCAAGTCTCCCCATATACTTACTATAAGACAGATCTAGAGAATGCTTTAATTAGGGCTAGTCTTATTATAAACACTCCAGATTATGGTTTTGCTGTTAACACAGGATTGTTATATAAGCTTATACCATTAACAGAAATACGACTAACTTGGGACACAGACTTTGAAGGATTCAATTTAGATACACAACTTTTCACAATAGGTGACCGCACAGAATTTTACGATGATCTAAGCACACAATGGTAAATTATTTAATTAAATTTTTATAAAATACAATATAAGGTATTAGAATTATGCGAAAAAAAACGAATATCAAAATTTTAGCTTTAGTATTTATGCTAAGCACAATAATACTGTCTCTCAATTCTTGCAAAGATGACACGCCTGTTGTTAATAGTACAGAAGTGTTGAGAACAATTACAACAGATGAAAATACGCCTGATAATACGGTTGCGGCATTTGTTATTTCTTCTTCTATAAATGTGCCAATTCAAGATAGTCCATACAGGAATTATGTTTGGGGATATCTTACTAATGGTATTAGTAGCTTTATAAAACCACAATCTATAACCTGCAATGGACAAACAATGGAGTATATGGGGGCTGACCCGGATGAAGGTGGCCAGTATCAAGCCGCTTTCCTTGATCATTATCCGACAACTATTAGCCTAAATGTACAAGATTACTTAGGTGCGAATTATGTTAACACATCTAATAATCTTCCAGCATTGAGTTTGGTTGATGTGAATTTGAATGACACTATTAATATTAGTAATGGATTAAATTTGCAATATTCAGGTGTTATCGAAAATGGCAATGGTATGGAATTTGTTTTATCTCCAGATAAAATTGATGGAGAGACAGCTTTATTAGTGGGTACATATACACTTCATAAATTTTATTCTGCAGAAAGTGGAAGCATTACAATTCCTGCTTCTGAAATAGCAACTTTCCCGTCTGGTCGATATAATGTTGTATTATACCATTCTAAGTTTGTACATGAAACATTTGGAGAATACAATATAGTTAAACGCTACCAAGCAAGATATTGGAATCAGATTTATATAAAAAATACCGAAATAAACTAGTCTCTATTTCGTTCTGATTTAATAATATATAATGTTCTATCTCAGCCCGATATATTCTGTCGGGCTTTTTTTTGTATATTTGTAAGAAATTTATAAATGTATATGTTATAGTAAATGTAAATATAGTATTGCAATGGCAGACAATGAAAATAGCGGGCACGGCTCCGAACAACCTATAATAATAAAAAAAATAAAGAAAGGCGGGCATGGACATCATGGCGGTGCATGGAAAGTGGCGTATGCCGATTTCGTAACGGCAATGATGGCATTCTTTATTGTGATGTGGATATTGGCTCAAAGCGAGGAAGTTAAGCAGGCTGTTGGGGCATATTTCGAAGACCCAAGTGCATTTGATATTTTTACTGGTAAACCCAAAAGCAGTCCTGTTGAGTTTGATCATCCAATGAAAGGTACTGGCAAAGGCGATGGCAAAAATAAAGGCGAATTTTCATGGAGTTTTACCGAAAAAGGCGGCGAAATACTGGTCGATTCCGTAGCAATGAAAGCAGCCATTTCCAAGGCTCTCGAAGACAGTGTAACGGCTTCAAAAGTAATCGAGAAAACAAGCGATGATATAAAGCAGGTTCTCAATGATTTATCTGGCAAGTCCAATGAAATGGAAGAATTGCTTACTTCCATATCCGTTGAAATTACTTCTGAAGGTTTGAAAATAGAGCTATTGGAGACGCATGACAACAACTTCTTTGAAATTGGCAGCGCCAAGCTCAAGCCTGCCGCAATTGATATACTCAAACAGCTTGCCCTGCGTATAGGAAAACTTCCTAACTATGTTGAAATAGAAGGACATACAGATAGTAGAAAATATTCATCCAACACTATATATTCGAACTGGGAACTGTCCGCCGACCGGGCAAATGCTGCTCGAAAAGTGCTTGATGCAAGCGGATTATGGAATGGACAGGTCGTCTCTGTTTCGGGCTTTGCCGACAGGAAGCTCCGAAAGCCCGACAATCCTTTTGATGTTACCAACCGCCGCGTCAGTATTGTAATTAAACAGCTTACAACCCGCGAATTTATGGATGGCAGCGCCGACAAGGAAAAGCAAATCAGCCAGTAAAAAGCATGAACGCCTGGAGAGAAGAAAGCAAGGATACGCCTGCCTTTTATTACTTAATAGCTATAGTGCCAAAAAACAGGAATGCCTTTTTTAACAGCTTTTAAAACAATGGACATGGAAGCATTTAGACAGACAGGGTAAAATATATCTTTTGAGTAAACGTTATAGATTGGTAAGTTGAACTTTTTATAATGAAGGAAATTATGGCTAACATAACGTTTAAAGGAAATCCAATGACATTGCTCGGCGAGGAAGTGCGCGTTGGTATGTCCGCTCCGAATTTTACGGCTCTCAAAAAAGATCTCTCACCTTGCGAACTATATTCATTTAAAGATAAAATTAAAGTAATTACTGCTTTTCCATCGTTGGACACAGCGGTTTGCGCTATGCAGGTGCGAAAATTTAATGCAGATTTGGGCAATATTAATCCCAAAGTCGTTGTCCTGCCTGTGTCTATGGATTTGCCGTTTGCGCAAGCCCGTTTCTGCACAACCGAAGGACTTGAGCATGTGATAGCTCTTTCCGATCATAAAGATGCGGATTTTGGCTTAAAATATGGTTTTTTAATTAAGGAATTGCGGCTGCTCAGTCGCGGAACGGTTATAGTTGATGAACAAAATATTATTAAATATGCAGAATATGTTCCGGAAGTAACCGACGCTGTCAATTTTGACGCCGCAATAAACATAGTTAAGAATCTCACAACTATATAATAACTCATATTCATACACGAACAGCAAACATCTCGTTTATCCATAGCGAGATGTTATTTTTTGAATACATATTTATGAATATTTTTTCATAAATCTTGAATTTTAATATGACAGTAACAAATCCAATTGGCGTTTTCGATTCGGGCATTGGCGGCTTGAGCGTTCTGAAGCAATTCATTCGATTCATGCCCTTTGAAAATTATATATATTTGGGCGATACTGCCCGCGTGCCTTATGGCAACAAGTCGCAGGTAACCGTCCAGCAATATGCCCGTGAATGCACTGATTTTTTGCTCGAAAAAAGCGTCAAATTAATTGTTGCGGCGTGCAATACCGTGTCTGCGGTGGCGCTGCAAACCGTCAAGGAACTTGCGGGAAATATTCCTGTAATCGGCATGATTTATCCAGCAGCGGCAGCGGCTTTGCGAAGTACAAAAAATAATAGAATTGGAATTATAGGTACGCGGGCGACGATAACAAGCAATTCTTACGCCAACACAATAGAAAAATTAATAAATATTCATAATTCAGTGCAGATTTTCTCTCAGGAATGTCCATTATTTGTGCCGCTTGTTGAGGAAGGCATGATTTGCCACGAAGCAACGAAATTGATTGCGCAGGAATATCTGTGCAACCTAACTGCTGAAAATATTGATACTCTGGTGCTGGGATGCACTCATTATCCGCTGCTATCGCAATTGTTTTTCGAGCTTGCGCCAAACATAGTTCAAATCGATTCCGGCGAACATGCGGCAGTAACAGCTTTGCGCCTTCTTGCCGAACAGAATTTACTGCAAAACGAGCGCAACGAATTTATGCTCAAGCCCGGCATAGAGTTTTATGTAACAGATTTGCCTACGCATTTTTTCGAACAAGCCCAGCGTTTCCTTGGATTTCCCATCGCCTCCCCAAACTTGATTAATATAGGAAGTTAGGAATGAGATTTAAAATAATTCCATGATTGCAAGGGAAATTTTGTCGACGGGTTTTATAGAAATATTAATTTTTTTTAATATTTTATTTGCTCCTGCCGATGGAATTATCACTTTGCTGAAACCTAATTTTTGTGCCTCCATTATTCGCTGTTCTATGGCAGAAACCGAGCGAATCTCGCCAGTCAGCCCGATTTCACCGATGAAAACCGTTTTCGTATCAAGCGGAATATCGCGCAAAGAAGAGACCAGCGCAGCCGCAATACCCAAATCGCACGAAGAATCGTTGAGGTAGACACCGCCGGCAATATTTACAAAAACATCGCTCGAACTGAAATGCAAGCCCAAGCGCTTTTCCAAAACAGCTAAAATCATCTGCAACCGCCTCATATCAAAACCATTTACCGTTCGCTGCGGCATCCCATAATTGCTTTGCGTTACAAGCGCCTGCACTTCAAGCAGAATCGGGCGCGAACCCTCCATCGTACCAACAATCGCAACACCCGATTCGTCCTCGTTTCGACCCGAAAGAAAAACCTCCGACGGATTCAAAACCTCGTTCAAGCCTTTATCGGTCATCTCAAAAATGCCAATCTCATTAGTCGAGCCAAAGCGATTTTTCAGACTGCGCAAAATGCGGTACGAATATGTTTTTTCACCTTCAAATTGAATAACGGTATCGACTAAATGCTCCAGTATTTTAGGTCCTGCAAGCGAACCTTCTTTTGTTACATGTCCTATTAAAAACACAGACTTACCATATTTTTTGGCTGTCTGCATAAATAACATTGTACACTCGCGAACCTGTGTGATGCTGCCGGGCGTTGCCTCAATTCTATCGGAAAATACGGATTGAATGGAATCAATGACAACCACCGCCGAATCGCTGTTTTGTATTGCCATATTAATAGTTTCGGCATTGGTTTCCGCCATTAGCTGCAGAGAATTATTAATATTTTTTAATCTTGCTGAGCGGTATTTGATTTGCTGCAATGATTCTTCGCCAGTGATATATAGTGGTTTGAAAGAGGCAATATTATTGCACATCTGCAATAATAGCGTGGATTTGCCGATGCCGGGATCGCCGCCCACCAGTACCAGTGAACCCGGTATAATGCCGCCGCCCAGCACTCGGTCAAATTCTCCGATATCCGTTTTTATACGATATTCGGTTTCAGTTGAAATATCGCCAAGGCAGACGATTTGCGGAATTGTGCTTTTTGAGGCTGCCCGCTCTTTTGCATTTTGTGTTTTGACCAATGCTTCTTCAAATGAATTCCATTCGCCACAACTTGGGCATTTTCCAAGCCATCTTGGCGATTCAAAGGCACATTTTTGGCAAACATATAATAATTTATTTTTCATAATCACAGTACAGTTGGAAAAAATTCCGTAGAGAAATATATAGACTAATGTAAGATGTTTTCCGGCAAAACAAGCTGTTAAAATATATAGCATATAGCTTATTCACATTATGCGGTGCCTGCACCCATCGCAAACTATTGTTCTCGCATTTCCCAGCTTTCGCCAGCGCAGGGGATATAGTCTTCGCTTACATGCTCGTCATATATGTCGCAGAGCTGGCTTTGTTCGACAAAATGGCGGCATTTGCCGCACAGTGTCTCCTCCAAAAAATTCTCAATGCGTGCGTGATATTTGGAATATTGGCGATATGCGGGATAAACAGCGCCAAACCAAAATAAAAAAACAGCAAACCACCACAATTCGCGTCTCCCTAATGCCATTACAACAAACATAGTTATCGCAATTATAATGGTTGAGCGCAGAATCAAGCCCCATACCATTGAACCGGTTGTTACAGTTGGAGGAGTCAATATGCTGTCATAATCTCCACCCTCCCGAAACATAAAAATATCTTTTATTTTGTTGAAGATTATTAATATTTTTTCATTATTCATAACGTATCGCAAATAAAATTCAAAAAAAATTGCCTTTATATAAGCATTTTTTTGTAAATTTACAGAACTTTTATAAATTAATCGTTAAGGCTTCTATCAAGATGAAAAAGCAGCTCATATTTATTACTCTTTTGTTTTTTGCAATAACCAACCTGTTTGGTCAAGCCCCAAAAATTAAAATTGAAGCATTTCCTGAAAAATTAGAAGTCAAATCGGGTGAAACAGTCAGCATCAAAGTGCAGGTCAATATACCCAAGCCGTGGTATACCTATAGCTTAAAGGAGCAGATAGGCAAGGATGGCATAGGTCCTACTCCTACCGAGTTTTCGTTCCTGCCTGAAAATATGCTTGTGGTTTCAGGCAAGATAAAGTCATCAAAGCCCAAGACCAAGCAAGATGACGGCTTCGGTATGGCGCTTGAATATTTTACAGGGAGATTTGAATTTTTTATTCCCGCTAAGGCTAACAGGGATATAAATTTTGAAAAAGACAAGATACAGGCCGCCATGTATATGCAGCTGTGTGATACTGCGCGCTGCCTGCCGCCGGAGGACTACAAGGCAACCATTTCCAGCAAGGCATTCGCTATGGATACGAATACGGTTGAAAAGCCGGAAGATGAAGATATTGATAGCGCCTCAACCATGCTTATAAATGATGCGAATACACCTGCTCCAGAGCCTCCCAAAGAGCAGATAGCTGAAACAGCTAAAAAGACAGAATCCCAACAAGAAATCGAATCTAAAAAGAGCCAGGGAGTATGGGCATTCTTATGGTTCGCCATGGGCGCCGGCGCATTGGCACTGCTCACTCCATGCGTATTCCCCATGATACCCATAACCGTCTCATTCTTCACCAAAAGAGCTGAAAAAAGCGGCTCCAGTACGGTCAAAGACGCCTTTATATATGCTATCGGCATAATGTTTACATTCACAGGTCTTGGCATCTTGCTGGCAACGATATTTGGTGCAACAGGCATACGCGATTTCGCTGCAAACGGCTGGATAAACCTGTTTATAGCGGCAATATTCATCATATTCGCACTCAACTTGTTCGGTGCATTCGAGATACAGCTGCCTTCGGGAGTAATGAATAAACTGAATAAAAAGAGCAATGAAGGCTCAGGTGTGGTAAGCGTATTGCTCATGGCGCTCACGTTTTCGATAACATCATTCACGTGCACGGTGCCATTTGTGGGTTCAGCCCTAATCGCCGCAAGTGGTGGAGAATGGTTCTACCCCATAGCAGGCATGATTGGCTTTTCGGGTGTATTTGCACTGCCATTTTTTCTGCTGGCACTATTCCCTTCTGCAATGAAGAAGCTGCCCAAAGCAGGAGGATGGATGAACAATGTCAAAGTGGTGATGGGTTTTCTTGAAATAGCAGCCGCCATTAAATTCCTATCCAATGCCGACCTTGTATGGAGCTGGGGCATATTATCAAAAGAGCTTTTCCTTGCTATATGGATTGCTATATGCCTTATAGTAACGCTGTACATTCTTGGCATATTCAGAATGCACCATGACTCAAAGGTCGATGGCTTAACTGCACCGCGCGTAGTATTTGCAGTCATATTCGGTGCATTGTCATTCTACTTCCTGACAGGAATGTTCGACAAAACCCTTGGCGAGCTTGATGCCTTTCTTCCGCCGGCGGAGTACCGCGAAATAATGAACAGTGCATCATTAGACGCCGGCAGCACAGCTATTGCCGCAACGGCAACAGCACCTGCAAGCGCTGCTACAACCGAGTGGCTGAAGGATTATAATGCAGGCATTGCGGAAGGCAAGCGGCTCGGTCTGCCGGTATTCGTTGATTTTACAGGGTTTACCTGTACGAATTGCCGCTGGATGGAGCAGAATATGTTTAAGCGCAGCGAGGTCGAAAGCCGTATGAATGGCTTTATCAAGGTTAAGCTGTATACAGACCGCCGTGAAGAGCCGTACACCACCAACAAGCAGTTGCAGCAAGACTTATACGGCTCAATTGAGCTGCCGCTGTATGTTATTCTAACACCTGACGGCGAATACGTCGGCACCAAGACCTTCACGCGCGATATGCAGGAATTTGTTGATTTCCTCGACAGAGGCTTATCCACCACAAGGAAATAAAAGGTAGAAGCAAAAGAGATAGAATATGGCAAAAAATATTAAAATTGGGATAATTATGGGCAGCGATTCAGACTTGCCTACAATGCAGCCTGCCGCCGACGTGTGCAGGGAGTTTGGCGTGGAATACGAAATGAAAGTTGTGTCCGCCCACCGCACTCCTGATGATATGGCGCTATATGCCAAGTCCGCCGTTGAGCGGGGCTTAAAGGTTATAATTGCCGGTGCGGGCGGTGCTGCCCATCTTCCTGGCATGACAGCGGCTCACACTCCACTTCCCGTAATTGGCGTGCCTGTACAAACCAAAGCGCTGAATGGGCAGGATTCCCTGCTGTCGATTGTGCAGATGCCCGCCGGTGTGCCCGTTGCAACAGTGGCAATAGGCAATGGAAAAAATGCCGGATTGCTCGCCATTCAAATACTTGCAACGAGCGATGAAGAGTTGCTGCATAAGCTGCTTGTTTATAAGGATAATATGGCATGTGAATCCAGAGCAAAACAGGTATAATCCCCTTCCCTGAAAAAAGTATCCATCATGCGATTTTGCCGGATGTTATATCATCCCACCTCCAGTTATGCTACTGCTGACGGAGGCTTAGCCATCCTGTTCTTTTCGAGCGCGTTCCATAGATCCGACAAACAGACCATCCTTTAAAGAAGCAAAAGAAGCATTCAAGGCAAAATAAAAATTCCCTGAGTCTGTCGAAGGAAAGACTATCTGATACCAGGATGCTCAGGATTTTAGAATTTATTCGATTCTTTTCCTGAAAATCTTTTAACCCGCTAAATCATGATTCTGACTATATTTCCGCTATCAGGCCCGGCATGCCTTTGCAAGGGCAGTTCTCAACATCAGCTCATATCCTTCAGCCATATCCAGCTTTGCTGGTTAATGCTAATGAATTTTACTTTGATGTTGTGCCTGATCTTAAAAATGAACAATATATAAAAGATAGAAAGAATCATTATAAGCAAAAATTCATGGGAAAATTTAAAATAGTTAATAACAAAATCACAAATCCGCAGCTTTTTTTGAATCTTCCCAATGATTACTGGCAGGATTCTGTTGTTTGCACTTATCTCAATCCTGAGTATACTTCAGCTAA
>JAVBOP010000142.1:0-8655 GCA_031550405.1 Kapaibacterium sp. (SeqCode) | reverse complement strand
GACTATGCAGAGCAGCGTTTTTCGTTCCATCACAATGATTTTAATAAAATGTGCGAGTTGTTTGGGCAGCTCAAAGGTGGTAAAGAATTAACAAAGGAGCAGATAACTTATCTTGAGGCAACCGAAAAACGCAATGCGCCATTTGCCGAATTAAAATTAGAGTGGTGGAGCGAATAAAACAGAGAAATATGATTTTTTTTTAATAAACCCATTGGCATCCACTATAAACCATGAATATGGACAGGAGTATCAGCCTTACAGTTTAGATATGTAAGCGCCTTTTAAATAACGCAGTTCTATCTCTCGTTGAGAAGAAAAATCCAATATGCGAACAGCGTATTTGTCAGTAGCGATACTGTTGGCGAATTCTTTTCCAAAATTGCCGCTATATGCAATAGTTGCGATATTAGATGAATTTTTATTAATATATCTCACTAATGCCTTGTCGTGATAATATTTTTGATTTGGCTTTCTATCTGCAATCCAAATAAACTT
This sequence comes from Kapaibacterium sp. (SeqCode), assembly GCA_031550405.1. Taxonomy (GTDB): domain Bacteria; phylum Bacteroidota; class Ignavibacteria; order Kapaibacteriales; family UBA2268; genus JAVBOP01. Next base: position 8,160 of record JAVBOP010000142.1, on the reverse strand, counting down.
TTTATTATGTTTCAGCGGTATCGAAATCACACAATAATTTTCTTTCGGATATATCTCAACATTATCTAAATTAAAAATTAAAAAGCATTCATTAAACAGATTGATTGAGATTGAAATTATCACTATGGATATTATAACCCTTAGTATTAGTTGCAGCTTATGGATTGATGAAAAAACATATACCGTTGCAATTGAAATCAATATCGACAATATCAAGGTTGAAAAATCGCTGCTTTTTATTGCGCCAAATTCAAAATTTGCAGCGAAATTCGCTAAATTAATGCTGCATTCACAAATCATATTTACGCCTTGCGCATAAATGTTAGCAATTGGTGGAGAAAATGTTGAAAAAAACAGCGCTGTTATTGATAAGACCAAGTTTAGCGAAAATAGTGGTATCAATGCAAGATTTGCTATTGGAGAAATAATGGAAAATATGCCGAAGTAGTATGTAATTAAAGGACTTATTATTATCGATACGGATAAGGTAATCGCAAGCGAAAGAGCAATATAACTCGAAACAGTATTTTTAGGGTTGATGAATTTTGCAATGAAACCTTTGAATACCGGCATGAATAAAAATATACTAACTATAGATAATGCAGACAGTTGAAAGCTGATTGAATATACGATTCGCGGCGAAATCAATGCTGCTGCGAGAATAACGACCGAAACGACGTTGAGCGGATTAGCGTAGCGCTGTACTGTTCGGGCGAACATGAACAAGATTGCCATTGATGCTGCGCGCACTGCCGAATCCGGCGCACCAACGAAAAAAACAAAGGCAACTAATGTTAATGAAAATACAATTATCTTAACGAGTCTATTTTCTATAAATGATAACAAAATCAATAGAATAGCCGATATAATACCAACATGCAAACCGCTCAGTGCAAGAATATGAGCAATACCTGTAACTGAAAATGTATTGCGTATTTCATGGTTTAAATTTGATTTGTCGCCCAAAAGCATTGCATTAATTATTGCCGATGTTTGCGGTGAAAAAAGCTCATTTATACGAACCTGCGTAGCGGCATACAGCTTATTTCTTGTAGTATAAACAATATTGGCACGCTTTTCAAGCCGCGTATTTTTTTCACTCGCCGAAGCAACCCACTCAGCATTCAAGCCATGTGCATATTTCATTTCGTCAAAATCCGTTGGCAGAATCTTTCCTCGCACCGGGCGCACCTTGCCTCTACATAAAATTATCTCCCCTGTTTGATATTTTTTCTGCCCGTAGATATTAATAATAAATCCTGTATTCTCTACCTTTGGCAATGGCTTGGCATCTATCCACCCACTTACAAGGCACCTGCTATATGCGCTATCCTGTTTAATAATTTGTATGATTTTGCCTGACATTATGGCAGGCATTTTGGGCGGTACGCTGTTAGAGAAAGCTATGTATTTTCCTGATGAAAATATGAAAAACAGCACTCCAATTACAAATGAAAAGAATATAAATCCCAATGTTTTGTGCTTGAAATATAATAAGATAGCTCCTGCGGCGAATGTGATGCAGGCTAATATTACCGCCGCACGAACTGGCAGTGCCAGTAGATTGGCAACACAAAAAGGCACAGCGGATATTATTAGCAGTATAAATGCCGGCGCTGTTTGCAACTCAATTGTTTCGAGATAATTATAGCTGCTTTTCATAATTTGCCATAGCCTCTCACTGCTCTTATCCTATAGCTTGGCGTAAGCCATTTTGGAGAGCTTCTTCTGAGATGTTTATGTCGAAACCCGATTGCGGTATGGATTTATTGCTCTTCAACACGTCTAAAGCCTTTTGGAAATACTCGGCAGCCTCAGCCTTTCGCCCAAGATACAGGAGCGAATGTGCCTTCAAACTTAGACCAAAAAGCTGCTTAGGCACCTTGCTCAGCGTTTCATCAGCCCACTTCAAAGATTCGCTGTAATTCTTCTTTATACCGGCGAGTTGCGACAACATGGCTGCCGCACTTGCATATACGGAATCGGACAGATTGCCACACTTGATTGCAAATAGCGTTGCCTCCTCCGCCTGTTCAAACAGCCGCATTTGCCCCAACGTCTGTCCCAATTGGAACCAGGCATAGCCGTATGTCGGCTCCTCTTTGATATGTGCAAGCAGCATCCTGTAATTTCGCTGCACCTTTCTGTGCATTTCCTCGTGCGTAAGGTTGTATCCTAAATGCTCAATAACAATTTCAGACATAAGCATAGCCTTGTTATTAGCAATTATTGAAGGCGATATCTGCTCATGCACCCGCCCGGCAAATTTGACATCCGGATAGCCAAGATTGCGGAAAAGGCGCGGATAGCCGCCGCTGTGCTTTTCGCTGCTGCCATCCAACTTATAATGATCGCTTTCTATCAGACAGAAATATGCTCCCGTTTCCGGTGCAGCCGTATCAAGCAAATGCCGTATTTGCGCATGGCTTTGGGCTGTTAATCTCTCATCGGCATCAAGGTACAGTATCCATTTTCCTGTTGCATATTTTATGGATTCATTGCGTGCAGCAGAAAAGTCATCAATCCATTGAAAATGCTTGACTTGTGCATTATATCTTCGAGCAATATCAACCGTTTTGTCCGTCGAGCCAGTATCCACTATTATGATTTCATCAACAACGCCATCAACCGATTGCAAGCAGCCTTCAAGCATCTTTTCTTCATTTTTCACTATCATACACAATGATAGCAGCGGCGCTGCATCAGGCGCTGTTTGCATGGTATTTGAAGCTGCCTTGCGGATATTTGAAGCATGAATCTTTTCGTCGACTTCCCTGATGAAATCAACAATTTCCGTATGCTGCGGATTATATTGCAATGCGATTTCCAATATCTTTTTAGCCTCATCATATTTTTTAGTTTTGAAAGCGACATTGGCAATACCAACCATGCAGAATGGATTAGCCGGAGCAAGTTTCAGCCCTTTCTCAAACTCTGCCGCCGCATCTTGCAGCTCGTTTATGGCAAGCAGGCAGCGCCCGATACGCCAGTGCATTTGCTCGGGAGCAATCTGATAATCCCCCGCAAGCAATGCCGTATTGCTGGGGTTTTCAGCGGCTTTCTGCATATTTAAATACGCCTCCAAAGCGTGCGGTATGTCCTGCCGCTGGTAATATATCTCGCCTAAAATGAAATTGGCAAAAGCCTGCGCCGGCATGATGTCAAACGACTCGTTTGCCCATTCAAAAGCTCTATCAATATGGCTGTTCTGGTATGCGCAAATAGCCGCATAATTCAGGACTTGCAGTCGCAGCGCATTGGTTTTGCCCATGCTGCCCAATATTTTTTCAAACTCAGTTTCCGCCTCATCCAGCCGCTTTAGTGCGAGCAAAGTCCTCGCCTTGTGCTGCCAGTTATATTCGTCATCAGGATGCTCCGCCAGCCATTTGTTGAGCAAATCAAGGTTGCGGCTATATTTTTGCGTCATAATATCAGCACTTAAATCATAGCCTATATGATGACAGGCAATTTGAGATTTTTGAACAGTATAGTTTGCGGCAATTATCGAATGAGCAATCTGTTCATGTATAATACCTTTAAATTTAAAGCGCTTATCATTTCTAAAGAAGCGAAGCACATTCGTAATATTTCTTTCGACAGTGCCATCATGTGCGGTAAATGTGGATACCATATCGCATGTCCAGCCGCCAACACCACTTGCCGCATTTTGAGCAGTTGCAACCACTTCGGCAGGATTTAGCACACGTTCATCGGCATCAATTATGAAAATAAATTCATAATTCGCATGGCTTATAGATTCGTTTCTTGCAGCAGAAAAATCGTTATTCCATTGAAAATCATATACTTGCGCATTGAACCGCAGTGCGATTTCTTTCGTTCTGTCTTGCGAGCCGGTATCGACGAGAATTATTTCATCCGCAAAGGGAACAACCGATTCGAGGCAATCCTGTATCACCGCCTCTTCATTTTTTGCAATAATGCAAACAGATATTTTATGCCTTAACGCCATAGGGATATGCTAATTATGTTTTAGATTTATTAAAAAAATATTATTATTCTCGGGTAATTTGCTGTATTATAATTCTCAACAGCTGTCAATATGTATGCTTAAGATATTTTTCTGTCTCAAAATTATTCATCCATCTTCAATACCTGATGGTTTCTATTTGCCAGCGAACACCTTGAGCATATTTAACAAGCAGCGTTGCTTCGCTATTATTACTGCTGGCAAAATCCGCCCAAACACATTCCGCAGGCAATTCCAATGTATAATATTTGCTCTCTTTTGTTTTCAAATTATAATTCATTATTACACTTCGCTGTAGTGTTTTATGAGAATACAATACACTTAAAGATGACAAATCATCTGTACAATCTATACATTTAAATGAATAATTATCATAATCAAGAAGTTTTTCTGCAATGGGAATGCTGTATTTATTTACTTTTTTAGTTGAAATATCATAGACTCTGAAATCAAGATTTGACTTGTCTTCATCAACTCTCCATACTCCAAAAACATTCTTTTTATTAATAGCAGTATAAATCATGCTATAATATTTAGATGACAAGCCTAAGTCCTGATATTTTACAGTGTTGTTTATTTCATATTGGCTGCCGTTTCGATATAATATGGAAGCAACAGGCGAGGTGGAATCAATAGGATATGGGTCATAAGACATCAATATTTCATTGTTTTTTAGTGGATTTGCCAAGCCCATTAAATCATTTTTCACAGGAAATGTAAAAACAGTTGGCTTTTGCGTATTCCTGTTTATTGAAATTATAACATTGGGAATATCAGGAAAATGCGATCCACAGGCAACAGGAGCGTCGCTTTGTTTGGCTATTACTCCGCCGCATATTATTGCCGTATCATTAATATCCATAACATTCGTAAGTATATTATCTCTAACATAGATACTGTTTCTATTTTTCCTCCTGTGATTATATTTTTCAATATATGCTTTCCAAGCGCTAGTATAGGCTGAATCTGTGTTGTTTTTGTCTTGAAAATATGTAGCAAATTCCACAGGTAATTCATTATATTTAAACAGCTTACCTGTTTTCATATCTAAAGAATACAAATCTTTTGTAAGCTCATCTACGCCATATAAAGTATCTCCTTTCTTTTTCCAGTGCCAAGCTCTTGCAAGCGCAGTATCAGCAGATTCGATTACTTTAACCGATGAAATAACAGTTGCAGGCTTAGTATCTACCCCTATTGATAAGTTTTTATTAATTTCATCTTCCTTTTTGTATGATTCTACTACAATATCAGATATTTTTAATGACAATTTATCATAATCTGCCTTTTCATTCATATACTCACGAAATGTATATTTATCAATCACTTCGCCATCATTCTGCACAAACAGTAATGTATTGTAATCCAAATTATTCCTGTCGCAATATGCCGGAAATATTGCATTATAAGTATAATATACCTTGTCATTTACAATTTTAGGAAAATTTGAAGCATAAACAGCTGCTTCAATACTGTCCCTTAGCATAAAAACAGGTACTAATTTAACAAGATTTTTATCCAAGTGCTTGTGTATATCAAGCATCGACATTTGTATATGCCCAATTGTACAGCTATTTAAACCAATTCCATCGCCAAATAAAAACACAGCATATAGTTTTGTTTTATCGCTGTCTTGCAGTGGCTTTATAGCCTCAATCGGAAAGCGTTCAAGCTTAGCCTCTTCTGCAAAAGCCGTCAAATTTGATATTAAGAATAGCAGCAATAATGAATATTTTTTCATTTTCATTCCACTCCAAAACAGGTATATCACAAATATATGTAATATTTTAAACAGCACCGCCAAATAAGCTTCAGAAAATAATGGTATTTATATGTCTGTACCTGAAAACAGATATGTATTAAAAAAAATCATTATTCATGTTTGTCAATCGTCGATGCTGAGGACTGCCAAAAATGCTTCCTGCGGAACCTCAATATTGCCAACCTGTTTCATGCGCCTTTTGCCTTCCTTTTGTTTTTCCAGCAACTTACGCTTGCGAGATATATCGCCGCCATAGCACTTTGCTAGTACGTTTTTACGCATAGCCTTCACATTGGTACGGGCTATGACTTTCGAGCCAATTGCTGCCTGTATAGCTATTTCAAACATCTGGCGCGGGATCAAATCCTTCAATTTTGTGCACAGCTTTTTTCCCCAATCATAAGCCTTGGAGCGGTGGACGATGGATGACAAAGCATCAACAGGCTCACCATTCAGCAGTATATCAAGCTTGACTAAATCCGACTTGCGATACTCGTAAAATTCATAATCAAGAGAGGCATATCCGCGGGATATGGACTTGAGCTTATCGTAGAAATCGAACACTATCTCCGAAAGCGGCAACTCCCAGTGCAAATCGGCGCGCCCTTCCGATAAGTATACAGTATTAACAGGGATACCGCGCTTATCCATGCACAGTTTCATAATATTGCCAACATATTCGCTTGGAGTAATGGTTTCCGCTTTTATTATAGGCTCTTGTATCTCCGTAATTTCATTGGGTGGAGGCAGTTGCGCAGGATTCTCTATATATATTTCCTCGCCCTTATGATTTATCACCTTATACCGCACATTAGGCACGGTGGTAACTATTGTCTGATGAAACTCCCTGTCTAAGCGCTCCTGCACTATCTCCATGTGCAACAGCCCAAGGAAGCCGCAACGGAAGCCGAAGCCCAAGGCGCTTGATGTTTCAGGCTCATAGCTGACGGCAGAATCATTAAGCACCAGCTTTGCCAATGCTTCTCGCAAATTCTCAAAATCATCTGTATCGGCAGGATATATGCCGCTGAATACCATAGGCTTAACCTCTTTGAAGCCTGCAATGGGTGCAAGGCATGGATTCTTGGCATGGGTAACGGTATCGCCCACTTTGGTGTCCTGCAAATTTTTAATACTGGCTATAAAATATCCCACATTGCCCGCACCTAATTTGCCGGTACGCATACGTTTCATCTGCATTATGCCGACTTCTTCAACCTGATGCACAGTGCCTGTTTGCATAAATAAAATATTATCGCCTTCCTTCAATTCACCGTCAAATATGCGGACATTAACCACAACACCGCGGTATGCGTCGAATATGGAATCATATATCAATGCGCTAAGAGGGGCATCGGCATTGCCTTTTGGCGGCGGAATACGGTCGATAATAGCATCAAGCACCGAATCGATGCCTATACCCTTTTTGGCAGATACATACAGCAATTCCTCCTCCTTGCAGCCGATCAGGTCTATTATCTGCTTCTTCACCGTCTCAAGGGTTGTTGCGGCACTCGGCAGGTCTATCTTGTTAAGTACCGGAATTATCTCAAGGTTATGCTCAATAGCAAGATACAGATTGCTTATGGTTTGGGCTTCAATGCCTTGTGTTGCATCAACAATGAGCAAAGCACCCTCGCATGCCGCAAGCGAACGGGATACCTCATAGGTGAAATCGGCATGACCAGGCGTATCTATCAAATTTAGCATATACTTATGCCCATCATTTGCGACATGTTCCATCTGAATGGCATGCAGCTTTATTGTGATACCTCGCTCCTGTTCAAGTGGATTATTATCAAGGATTTGGGCGTTGGTCATCTCTCGTTGAGATATTGTTTTGGTGGTTTCGAGCAACCTGTCAGCCAGTGTAGATTTTCCGTGGTCTATGTGAGCAATAATGCAAAAATTTCGATAGTTTTTCATCAAAAGCGGGGCTTCCATCCAGTACATTATAAATTTGCAAAGATACGATTTTTCCGTAAATATAATCTTAAACACACGAAAAAAAACGAAAAAAAATGCAAGCTGGAATAATCCTATTTAAATACATGCTTTGGCTTGGCTATAATTTGCATACAACTGATTGAAAGATTGGTGTGGAATCAAAAAACTTTGAAATAGTTTGTTTATTATGGAATAAACACTTAATTTTACATTCTTAAAATCTTGCAAGTAATGAAATTAATATAATCAACATACATTAAGTTATAGATATGGCTACAGTTAAAGAAAAAATTGAAGAATTGCGTAAAAAAGACGCAGATGCTTTGCTATGCGGTGGCGTAGATAAAATCGAAGCGCAACATGGGCGAGGCAAGCTTACCGCTCGGGAAAGACTTCAGCTGTTGTTCGACAACGGTTATTATGATGAATTTAATAAATTTGTAGAAAACTCAGGCAGAAAAAT
>JAVBOP010000128.1:0-15420 GCA_031550405.1 Kapaibacterium sp. (SeqCode) | reverse complement strand
GATTCAGGAATGAGATGGAGTAATTTTTGTAAACTGATTTTGTGATTAAATAACGACATTTTAAATGAAAATATATTAATAAAATAAGTTTACAAATATACGTAATTATCTGTAATTATCATATACATAATGAAATTATAGCTATTCCGAACAGGAGTGACTGCTATCCCGTTGCTATACTTTGGACATAAAAATGGTATTAGCTGTGATGTGGTACTTGGAAGGATTTTTGAAAAAAATTAATATATATGATACTGTAAAAAAAAAAGCTTCGCTGGAAATGGCGAAGCTTGAAATATAATGTTAGCATAGAGCCTGCTAATTATGCGGCACTACTCTTGGTATGGATAAAATACCGCTGCGAATAACCCATTTCTTTTCAACAGGATCTTTTTTCAGTGTTCGCTGCACTATCATAAAAATTTCTTCTGTCTTGCCGCCTTTTTCGACAAGCCGCAAGGGAACGCCATATATTATGTTTGCAAAGTTGGCATAGTCATCAAGTTCAGTATATACATCCTGTATTTCGCCATAATGCATCTCTTCATAGTCGTTCCACTGCCTTTGCATTGTTTCCTTGAAAGCATTGAAATTCCTTGATACTTCGCCTGAATCTGTTCCAAAAAACTGAACTTCCTTGTCAAGCGTTTTGACCACATCAGACCAGTTTTTTTCATTAGCAGCTTTGTTATAAGCCTTTACGGTGTTAATAATTGCTTCAATTTCAGATTTTCGTTCAGCTTCAGTAAGAAGTTCACGTGTTTCGGTGGCTTTATCAGAATTACATCCCCAAAATGCTAAAATAGATATTGACAGTAGAAATAATAATTTTTTTTTCATAAAAAACCTCTTGATTATATTAATATGTTTAATTAAATAATTAACGATTACCACTTCAAAATATTGGCATCATCTACCATTACAGTCTGTTTTTTTCTAAATAATGCCAGCACTATAGCAAGTCCTGTAGCTGCTTCTGCTGCTGCAACTGCCATTACAAAAAAAACCAGAACCTGGCCGGCTGCGTCGCCCGATGCTGTCGCAAATGTTATGATAGATAGATTTACAGCATTCAACATTAATTCTATCGACATGAAAATGACAATAGCATTGCTCCTGAAAAGGACGCCCGCTGTGCCAATAGAAAATAATATTGCAGACAATATTAAAAAATATTCATAATTAATAGCATCCATTATGTATTCCCATTAATTTAATTTATAGAAATTAATTCAAATGTTTTTTAGCAAGTAATACAGCCCCAATAATTGCGCCTATCAGCAAAATTCCAGTTACTTCAAGCGGCACTAAAAAATTCGTATACAACTCTCTGCCAATAGCCTGAACTCCGCCGTTATGTTGCGAAAAATTAGAAACCATAAGCGCATCAGGCTTCGAAACGATAAATAATGTTATCAGCACACACAGCAAACCTGCGGCTATAATTCCAGCAAAACCACGTATTTTTTGCTTTCTTGTTCGAGTATCATCTTTATCTTGATTCAGCAGCATAATTACAAAAATTACCAATACCATTATTGCGCCAGCATAAACTATTATTTGCATAACCGCAAGAAATTGAGCCGAAAGAGTCAGATATATTCCCGCTAAAGTAAAAAAATGAAAAACCAGTGCCATAGCTGATTTTACAGGCTGGGAGTGCATAATTGCTATCAATGCGCTTGCAATTGCCAATATGGACAAAATTATAAATGCTATAAATATTATACTCATATTAAAGTAAATCTTTTCATTGTAACCTGAAATTCACCTTTAAAAATATGCAAAAATTATGACATTACCAACATTAAAATTAAAGTTTATTTTGAAAGAGGGGGGGGGAGCTCGTAAAACATGGTATCAGCTAAATCTATATCTATACGAAAATAGCGGCTGGTGTGATGTGAATAGCCGCTATCGAAAATTGTACTTATCTATCATATATTATTGATATTTACCTCCGATATTATCTTATCACAACAAATGGTTTTACATAGTTTTTGCGCTGGGTTTGGATGATGCAGTAATAATAGCCATTGGGCAGGCTCTGCACATCAATCAGCTCCAAATGGCTGCCTTTGCCGTATTCTTTGTTCTCAATCGGAACGAGCAATATTCTGCCTAAATTATCCTGTATTATGACAGTTACAACGTCGTACTCCGCTTCAATATCAAACTCCAATTTTGCCTCATCATAGCTCGGGTTAGGATAGAGATTGTTGTCGTCGGAGCTGTAGCTGTATTCGTTTATGCCAACACTTTGGGGGCAGTATAAGTTTTTAAATGCACATTTATCATACTGGCTTAAACTAAGATGCTTATTATCATTTGTAACGGGCTCTGCCTGACTGTTCATTATGCTATATCCAATTTCTTCATCGCTACAGGCAACATCAGGATGAGCAAAGCCTAATATATGCCCTAATTCATGCATTAAAATATTTTTAAAATTAAAAGCTACCATATATGGAGGTTCATCTGGCATAACAGGATTGTCTTCGTTCGTTTCATCTATAAAATCTAATAAATTATCTGTAATATATTCTTGATTTACAAAAAACCAATTATGGCTTTTGTCCCAAGTGCTTTTTGTAAATTCACGTGTATTATTGAATACAATTTCCATATTTTCTAAATCTAAATGGCATCTATCAGTACCCAGTATTTCATCATTTGGCGTTACTACACCTAAAACCACACCGGAGGACTGCCCGTAATTATAATCAACCCACGCGACTGTAGTTAAGACATCGTTGCCAAAATATTTAGGGTCATCTGAAAACCGTACTTTTATTTTGGTACCACATGGTGCGTTTTCATAACCGCAAATAGCATTCCACTGCCTGCAAGCAGCAAGAATATCCTGCATAGTAGCATTATCTTGATTTTGGTAATATGTATCAAACACATCAAAAGTTGGAATAAATTTCTCTTCAGGATAAGGTTCGCCAAAAAATTCTACTCCATTAGATACTTTGCTTCCGGGAGAACTTTTATAATAGCTTTTAAAATAATCCATATCTACACATATAGGCAATCCGGTGGAGTTGTATGGTGGATCAGGGTGCAATACAGCATCAGGTATTCTGCGAACTTTACATTTTGGATTATTTGTTTCATATTCTGCGATATCTGATATACATTTATCATACATTGCGCCACTGCAACAAACCTTATATGCATATTTAGCATTACTAGGGCATCGAAGGCTATCAGGGTGAGGAGCAGGCGCTATTTCTTTTGACAATAAATTAATATTAGACGATAACGCATAAAATATTATTAATATTATGAACTGTTTCATTTTTACTCTCCGTGGTTTTTAATTATATTAATTTGCTGCTGTAATTGTTGCTTGAAAACTGTTAGCGGCACACTTGTACCCCAGCCAAAATCATTGCCTTCGTCTAAAACCATACCATTTTTAATTGGATACATACCATACGTTGAACTACCATTTCCAGCGCCGGGAAAAATTTCTATATATCGATGACCTTGCCAAGTGCCTTGTACATTCTGAACATCTTCACATAAGCAATAAGGATTTGCAAATATAATATATTCCCTGTTTGGCATAACCCATGGATTGCCTTCGTCGTCGTACATGGATTTTATAGGTTCAATCCATTCATTGTTGCTTCTTCTCGCTCTGGTCCATTCATTACAATATTGGAAAATAAAATTGGTTTGAGGTTCAATTGGTTTGTTAATGGAAGATACTGAACCGGCAAATGACGGTAAAACTTGTCCTTTTATAGTGTCTATAACCGTAGTATATACCACGCGTGTACTCAAATATGCAGGGCGCTCTTCCCCATTATCATCCACTTCTATGCTATTAACTGTTACATGCAAAATGTAACGTGAAGCTGTCAATACGTCGTTAATAAATCCATTTGGCAGCTCTCTTGTGCGTATAATCAATCTACTTTCAACTCCGCTTCCAGAATTTTTTCCAAAATTTTGCGTTGTCCCCAAGTAAGTGTGATAACGCATAGGATCATAATCTGACAACAAATACCTGTATTTTTGAACGTAACGCATTGTGTCATTATCTTGCAGTTCTTTTGCGGCTGTCCATACTGATTTCATTCCTGCACTTTTCAAAAGGCTATCTGCATAAATATAACCAAGCATAATATCGTATGGCATACTCGGTTCAAGCATAGGGGTTTGATAAGGGATTGGATAACGATAATAAAAGCCTACCGCTTTTCTATCCCAGCATGGTACCTGTCCTTTAGCCTGCGGCGGCAATGCAAGACTGCTCAATATTACTGCCGCCACGAACAATAATAAGGAAGTGCCTTTAAGAACTACAGCTTTTCTGTCTGCATTAGCCATAGCTTTCGAGGGATTTATGAATTTTTTTTCACTTTTGTCGGATAAAATGAACTTGCTCATTTCCAACTCCTTTGATTATTTAGTGTATATTTATACCACACAAATATGTGGCAATTTATTGTGTTCAGGTATGGCTTGGAACAGGAAGGCAACAAGGATAAAAGTATTTACAGTGCAACGTCGCTAAGCGTCATATAATTATCATACTTATCTAACAAAACAAGTTTATGCGTTACAAATAGTCCTATCATGTTGTCCAAATTTTCCATTATAATATTTTAATTTTTCTACGTACTTTTATTAAAAAACAATTCAATATCTTAAGTAATAAAAACGATATTATTTTCATATTATTGTATATATGTTGAAAATTTTATTAGAATTAATATAGCAGTTTTTTGGTCGGAAGATAGAAAGTATTTCTGAATATTTGTTAATATTTCTATCTTCCGTGCATCGCTTCTTCGATTATTGTTTCTTCCAAAGTTATACTAAATATCTTGTTTAATAATGTTTTAATTTAACAATGCCAATATAATAAAAATATTCCATACAGACCAAATAAAAATTAAACTTTTCCAGCGGTATTTTATATCTAACTGATTTATGAATTTTTTTTCATGAATATGAATGCAATGTAATTATTCCAGTATTTCAGCGTATTAGAAAGTTGTCTTTTAATAAACTCGTAGGAAATCTATGAATATATCCCGTATTGTGGTGAATCGCCCTATCATGACATCGATGATTATTGTCGTGTTCCTGATTTTTGGTGGGCTTGCATATTTTAATCTGGCGCTGGATCAGATGCCTAATGTGCAGATACCTTATGTAACTATTATGACGGTCTATCCCGGCGCTGGACCTAAAGAGGTGGAAACTCAATTAACCAAAAAAGTTGAAGACGCCGTTGCAACCGTTAGTAATATTAAAAACTTAACTTCATATTCGCTTGAAAATGTCTCTATCATTATGGTGGAATTTAAGATTGGCGAAGATGTAGACCTGAAAAATATTGAAGTCAAGGACAAGGTCGATGCCATTCTTAATAATCTGCCTGAAGACGTGGAAAAGCCTGTCATCCAAAAGGTGGATTTGCAGGCAACACCAACGGTGGATTTGGTGCTATCCGGCGAGGCTACGCCGGTTGAGCTGTACGATTTGGCTGATAATATGCTCAAAGACAGGCTGTCTCAAATTGAAGGCGTCGCCAACGTTACGGTGCTTGGCGGTGCGGAAAGGGAGATTCAGCTCGAAATGGACAACAGGGTTGTTTTTGAAAATAAAATTTCGCTTGCACAACTGGCACAAATCATTGCAGCTAATAACTTGGACATGCCAGCCGGACATTATAACTTAGATGGGCAGCAGTATAATGTTCGCGTAAAAGGTGAATTTGCCGCTCCCGATGAAATCAATAATATCGAAATCCCAACGGCATTTGGCATCAAAAAATTCGACCAGATAGGGCAGGTAGTTGATGACTCCAAGCAAGTTACAACGCGAACTATTTTCTTTGACAATAAAGAGAAAGAACGGAACGAGAATGTGGTATTGCTTTCGGTAATCAAGGCTTCCGATGGAAATACAGTGAAGGTGGCGGACGAAGTAAAGAAATTGCTGCCTCAGCTGGATAAGGAATTGCCAAAAGGCTATGAGCTGAAACTGTCGCAGGACAGGTCGGATTTCATCCGCTCAATGGTCGACGATACAATTAGCAATATCATCATGGGTATTATACTTACTGCCTTTGTTTTATTGCTGTTTATAGGCGAATTACGCTCAACGTTTATCGTAGCTCTTGCGATGCCTATATCCATCATCTCAACATTCTGGCTGCTAAACCTGTCTAAATTCTCACTTAATATGATGACGCTTATGGGCATATCCTCATCTGTTGGTGTGCTTGTATCAAACTCTATCGTTGTAATTGAGAACATCTTTAGACACAAGGACTTGGGCTTGAATAAAAAAGATTCAGCGGCTGTTGGTACGCAGGAAGTGGCTCTTGCCGTTTTGGCTTCGACATTGACTAACCTTGTGGTATTTGTGCCGCTTGCGACTATGAACTCTATGATGGGGCAATTCATGGCACACTTTGCCTGGACAGTGGTATATGCCACCATATTCTCGCTCATTGTGTCATTTACAGTAACACCTATGCTTTCGGGCATTATGCTGCCTACAAAATTTCATCCAAGCAAGTTCAACAAGCTGACGCATACCCTGATTAGCAAATTTGAAGCTGCATACAGGCGCGTTTTGGAAAAGGTATTGAAGCAAAAAAGACGGGCTATATTGGTAGTGGCTGCAACTGTTGGGACGCTATTGGCTACCATCGCATATTCATCGCAATTCCTTGCATTTGAATTATTTCCGGAGCAGGACCAGGGCTTTGTCAAAATCACGCTCGAGCTGCCCGAAGGATATGAGTTAAATGAAACAGGCAAGGTGGCTTACGAAATTGAAAGGCGTATAGCAAAATACCCGGAAGTGGAAACTGTTACTACCACTCTCGGGCAAACAGGCAGAACCAATATTGCCTCTTCGCTTGGCAGCATGGATATTAAGCTGATAGATTCCAAATTGAGAACAAGGCGCGTATCCGACATGGTGGCACTATTCATTCGCGATGTTGCCGATGTTCCCAACGCCAAAATAGTGGTTACGGCTTCATCCGGTCAGGAAGGCGGACCAGGCGGCGGCATGCAGTTTGATATTATGGGGCATAACCTTGATACGCTTGAAAAGTATAAGGCGATTATTGTAAACAGGTTAAAGGACGTTCCGGGCTTAATCAACTTCGACAATTCCTCGCGCCAGGGCGCACCGGAGATAACCATATTCCCCGATAGAGACAAGATAGCGGAGGCAGGCTTGACAATATATGATATTGCAATTGCTGTGCGCGGCTCCATAGAAGGCTTGATTTCAAACAAGTACCGCGAGCGCGGCAACGAGTATGATATAAGCATTACAATGAGTGATATATCATACAATACGCCTGAGAAGGTCGGCAATATTGCCATCACCTCTTCGCAGGGCCAGACTTTTAGACTTGCCCAGATATGCAATATCGACTTTACTAGCGGCTTCACTAAGATATTGCATAGAAATAAATTTACAAATATCACCTTTACAGGCAATCCTGCACCGGGTTATGTGCTTGGGCAGATAACAGACGAGGTGGAAAAGCGCTTGGCAACTATCAATCTGCCCGAGGGCTATAAGTATGATTGGGGTGGAACTGCACAGATGATGCAGGAAACCATAAGCGAGATGCTGTTGGCATTAGTACTTGCTATTGTGCTGACTTACATGCTTTTGGCGGCATTGCTTGAGCATTTTGTGCAGCCGCTGATCATCCTGTCTACGCTTCCGCTTGCATTGATTGGCGTGCTTCTATCTCTCGTTCTTACAGGCAGTTCAATGAGTATGCTTGCACTGCTGGCAATTATCATGCTGATAGGCATTGTGGTGAATAATGCGATATTGATATTGGACTATTCCAATCAGCTTGTGCGTGAGAATGGCTGGTCGCACCGCCGCGCATTAATTGAGGCTGCACCTGTGAAATTGCGCCCTATCGTGATGTCCACGCTGGCAATTATGCTTGGTATGCTTCCGATGGCTTTGGGCATTGGCGACAAGGGTGCAGAGATGCGCCAACCGCTTGGTATTGTGCAGATTGGCGGATTGGCTGCATCAAGCCTGCTCTGTTTGTTCATTGTCCCTGCGCTGGACTATCTGGTTGATGAATTCTACCATTTCGTGCGCCGTTTATTCAAGCGCGAGCCTAAAGACTCCAATCCCGACACCCCACAGGTTCAGGAATAGGGTACAGGGAGAAATATATCCCCAAGCAGACAGAATTGTTTGTTTGGGGATATTTATAAGAGCTATATATTTAACAGAATAGCGGGCATTTTTTTATTGCATGCTGGCGGCAAGCAAGCTTGTGGAGATAATTCTTTTAATTGAAAAAATCAAACAGCTTGAATAGATTATTAAAAAATATTCAGAAATCATCTGCTATTATATCATATCCATTGCATATAAAGTAGATGATTTTTTGTATATTTGTATGTTTGAACAACTTATACAAATACAAGCACTATGAAAAAAACTATTAATTTGCTATCACTTGCGTTTATCGCAACAATCATTTTGTCTGCCTGCTCGAGCAAGAACGATGACAAAAAAGCAGAAACAACTGCGGACGGCTCACAAACAACAACATCGGAGCCAAGTAAACCACACAAATATCCTTTCGAGAAAGGCATTATTTACCAAAAAGTAACTGCTGTTGGCATGGATATGCCGACCACTGTATATGTGGATAAATGGGGCGAATGGGAGGCAACTGAAATGACGATGGAAATCATGGGACAGAAATCGCATACCCTCAAAATTGTCAAAGGCAATGATGTTTGGGATATTGATATGGAAAAGAAAACAGGGCAACATTACACTCAGTCTGCAATGACAGGCTATCAGGGTCTCGATTTGGAGAATTTGGATATGAGCAAATTGACTGACGAGGCTAAGAAAATGATTGAAAGATTGCGCATAGAGTTCACCGGCGAAGAGGAATATCTTGGCTATAAATGCAAGAAAATGGTCATGAAGGGCAAGGATATGCAGGTAAATATGGAGATGCTGATGTGCGGAAATATGACTATGAAAATGAAAGGCAAGGCGATGGGATTTGAGACCTCGATGGAAGTAACGAAAATAGACAAGACAGCACCGCCGGCGGATAAGTTTGAAGTGCCGGCTGGCGTTACAATGGCAGATGGCAAATAAAAAATATAACAAATAAACAAACTTATACTAATATTAATTTTATTCATAATTTTAACAGAAAGGTATTTATTAATGACTACTTTTAGAAACATTAAAACATTGCGCTACTTTGCATTAGTAGTATTCACAGCTTTAACAGCTTTATTTTTCACAGCTTGTGGTGATGATGGCGATCCAGTAGATACAGGCACAGAAAAAGATGCAAACTTTGTATCTTTCTCTTTCGCAGGTATTGTCGGAAGTGCGACAATTGACCAAAATGCAAAAACAGTTACTGCCACCGCAGGAAGCACGGTAGATTTAACAACGCTCGCTCCCGATTTTACGCTTTCACTTAACGCCACTGCCAAAGTTGGTGCTGTTGCTCAAGCAAGCGGCACTACACAAAACGATTTTACAAATGCCGTAACCTATACTGTTACTTCCGGCGATGGAACAAACACGCAGGATTGGACAGTTACGATTACAAAAGGAAGTGCCGCAGCTTACCATGCGTACCCCTTTGAAGAAGGCATTGTCCATCAGACGACCAGCACCGCCGGCGTAGAAATACAGTCTATTGTTTATGTAGACAAATGGGGAGAATGGACATCCGAAGAGTCCACAGTGGAGATTATGGGTTTTAGCAGTACAACCCGCAAGATAACCAAAGGCAAAGAGGTTTGGAATATAGATATGAACGAGCTGACAGCCACCCATACAATACTTCCTGCAATTGATTATATAGATTTGGAAAATATGACTGATGAAACGAAGGAAGAGATGAAAAATATGAGAATGGAAATTGTTGGCGAAGAAACCTATCTTGGATATAAATGTAAAAAAGTGGTTATAAAAGATGAAGATTCGCAAGTAACATCAGAAGCGCTGGTGTATGGAAATATGGTGCTGAAAATGAAAGCAATGATAGAAGGTATAGAAGTGATTATAGAAGTAACGAAAATAGAAAAAACAACTCCGCCTGCTGAAAAATTTGAAGTGCCGGCTGGCGTTACAATTACAGAAATATAAAATAGCCTCATCATAAGGCATCATACGAACACCACCTGCGGAGTTGTGAGATATTCGCAGATGGTGTTTTAATTCTAACATATCACTCCGCCGCCAAGAAGCTCGCCGCCGGAATAGAGAACGACGGATTGCCCGGGCGTAACAGCTTTTCGATGCTTCTCGAATTGCACCACTAAATGCTGCCCATCCATATAATAATGCACTGGTTTGCCAGAATCCCTATATCTTACTTTTGCGATGACTTCGTCTCTATAATCATAAAATTGCTTTCGCATAAAATTCACATTAGATGCAACCAAACCACTGCTCCACAAACCATCCGCTGTTACTACTATTAATCTGTTATTCGCAGCATCAATCTCTTTCACATACAGCGGCTCTTTATAGGCAATGCCAAGCCCTCGCCTCTGTCCTGTTGTGTAGTAAGGATAGCCTGAATGTTCGCCTATTTTTTCGCCATTAAGATAAATATCGCCCTTGCCAACATCATTAAACGTCTGCAAAAAGGCACGATAATCTCCAGAAGGTATAAAACAAATATCCTGCGAATCTTGCTTGTCAAAAACAGGGATACCGTTAGATTGGGCGATTTGGCGCACAAGCCGCTTTGAAGTGATATTCCCGATTGGAAACATGGTACGTGCAAGGTATTCCTGCGGCAGCCTCCACAGCATATACGTCTGGTCTTTGTTGTCGTTTGGGCTTTTGATAATCACATATTCATCGGTATCTTCATAGTGCTTGATGCTTGCGTAATGCCCTGTAGCTATTTTATTTATGCCGAGCTTGTCTGCCATGTCTATCATCGACTTCCATTTCAGCTCCCTGTTGCACAATACGCAAGGGTTGGGAGTTCTGCCCTGTCGATATTCATTGACAAAATTGTTGATGACAGTCTCGCGAAATTCACTGATGGCGTCAATCACGATATGGTCTATTTTCAATGCGTTGCATATTTTTCGGGCATCATCCACCAATGTATTGGAATATTGGTGCATCAATATCGTTGCACCAATCACATTATAGCCTTGTTCTTTCAATAGTATTGCCGCCGCCGCCGAGTCTACTCCGCCCGAAACCGCCACCAAAACACTTTCCATAGTTCTATTTATATTCAATTACAAATTATTATACCCAACTGCTATCAATCTTCAGGTTAATATGCAATACACAAAAACACCTCGTCAGTCGAAACGAGTGCCACCCACTTTAGGAGAAGGAGAGTGTATAACATTATGTAAATATTGGCGCTTACACCATTCCCCTCTTGTAGAGGGGTGCTGCGAAGCAGCGGGGTGTTTTAGAAATAAACATTAATCCATAGGATTAATTAACATATATTGATAACGGTTGAGTATTAGCTGTACGATTAAGTATGTAGCATTAATATAAGCTCAAAATAGCAAATATGTATTAAATTACAGCCAATTTCCATCCCAGTCTTTCCATATAGCTTCATAGCCATGCTGTCTTATTGCAGCCTCCAACTCCCATGCGCTGCGGGAATCATTAACGGAAAATTGCGCTAACTCTTTGACAAATGCGGCATAACCTCCGGGTTCGGTCTTCGAGCCGGCACTCATTGATGTTATACCCAGCGGCATCATATTATCCCTGAAATTAGCATCTTCGCGTGTCGAAAGTGCCATTTCAACGTCTTCATCGAACAGGCGGAATGCCCATATTAATTGTGCTAACTCCTTATCATTAACAGGGTTGGCTGGCATAAAGCCGCCTTCATGCGGACGTATGCGAGGAAAAGACAATGAATACTTCGTGCGCCAATAATGTTTTTGCAAATAGCGCAGATGCAATGCCATAAAGAATGCCTCAACCCGCCAGTTTTCGAGCCCAAGCAGCGCTCCAAGCCCAATGCGGTATATGCCTGCAATGCCAAGCCGGTCAGGCGTTTCAAGCCGATATTGAAAATTTGCCTTTTTGCCTGCAATATGATATGCCTTATACTTATCCAGATTATATGTCTCCTGATATATATAAACGCTATTCAATCCGGCATCAATAAGTGCCTTATATTCATGGATATTAAGCGGCTGTATCTCAGCAGAAACAGAAGCAAATCGCGGCTTGATTAGCTTTATTGCATGCTCTATATACCTAACATCAGCATAGCGGTTATCTTCACCCGTAACAATTAAAATATGTTCATAATTCATCTCTCTGATGGCGTGCAATTCTTGCAGTATTTGCTCGTCGGTCAGCGCTAACCTGTCTATTTTATTATGGATACTGAAACCACAATATATGCAGCTGTTATTGCAATGATTGGATAGATACAACGGAATATAGAGCTGGATAGTTTTTCCAAACCGCTGTTGGGTGCGCTGCCGGCTCTTATGTGCCATAGCCTCCAAATACTGTTTGCTGCCCGCAGCAGGCGAAACCAAAGCCATAATATCATTCATATCTAATTTATCCTTGGCAAGTGCTTTTTCGACATCTGAATATGAACAATTATTAATTTTTTCTTCTATTTCTTTCCAAGCGTACTGCTCTAATATATTTATGAATGACATAATACAAGTTTTATGAATATTTTTTAATTATTCTGCTTATTATTTAGTATGTTTTACATACATTTAGCTTACTAATTAATTGTAAATATACAAAAAAAAGCGATATGCCGGTATATCGCTATTCTAATATGGTGTTATTGTTTCTGAATTTATTTTTTAATAATACTTCCCCGTCAGGCGAAGTGGAATCTATAACATTATGTAAATATTGCTAGTTACGCAATTCCACTCTTGTAGAGAGGTGGCAGCTGAAAGCTGGCGGGGTGTTGATGATTTAAAATTTAATCGTAAGGGCGTATAATCATACGCCCCCACAGGATTTATGAATAAAAATTAATAAATGGCAATGCCTTTTGTTCGGCTTTCGCCGCCGCTGCGGACATTAAGAAAATACATGCCGCTTGCTAAGTGCTTGGTATTGAATGCCTTGCTGAAGGCGCCGGCATCCGCATAACCGTCATATATTTGCATGATATCTCTGCCGAGCATGTCGGAAAGGCTGATATTTATGCTGCCGGCTTCGGTTAAGTCCATGCTCAATGTGCAGTCGTCGCTGGCGGGGTTGGGGAATAATGAATAATTTTTAATAATTGCCGGCTCGGAGATGGAGTTGTCACTTGTATCCGGTTCGTAAACGTATAACGCAGTATGTGTCTCAAAATATCTTTTACCATTCCATTCAACTGTTGCGTAAAGAGAATATGGACAATAAAATGTATCTACCTTATGCGTCAATAGATTATAAATTCCTAAAAAATTATGATTCCCATTTTTTTCTATTTTGAAAGCTATTTCGGTATCGCTCCATTTATATAAGTAACTTGTATAAGAAGGTGTTAAGCCATCAGGATACAATATATTCCACTGATGATTTTCATGTTTTAGCAATGATGTTTTTATGAATTTATTTTCATATATTATTGTTGTATCGAATGTCCCATCAGGATGTTTGCAGATAATTAACGTTTTTTTACTGTTAGTATCAGGATATTCCACTTTTAATAAAAATACCTTTATATGGTTTTGATTGAAAATATGTGCATTTATTAGCTCTGCGCTTTCTACATTTTCTCCTTTTTCATGCAATATGTTTTTAAAATTGTAAGTAGCAAAAGCATTGGTATCAAATGTTTTCTTGGTATCAAATGTAAGAATTTTGTTGTAATCTGATTGCCCATTTTCACAATGGTGAGCATAGCGTTGTGGTAGCCATATTATGCCTGCGTCATCTAACATCATATCTATATGAGAATAGTATACACGAGCTTGCTCCCAAGAGGTAGGAGGATATGCTGCAGTCGAATGCCAGCAATATTCTTTAATAACCGAATCAATTGTTATTAAACTGTCTGCCCGTATTTTACGCAATGTTTTAACATCACACTGGTATATGTATTTGCCTTCATCATCTACTACATAGCCCAAGTGCATATTGCATTTATTAAAGTATACAGGAAGATTACATTGATGGTGATGAAAATCCGGTTTATTATCGCATATCCAATCAATGCTGTCTGCTAATGGCTTAAAAATGAAAATACCGCCGCTGCTATTTGCATAATAATTATTACCAAATTGACTTATGCAGTGTACATCTTCCCAATATGAGGTATTTATTTTTTCTCTTTCAAATTTATTTTTCTTTTTGATTATGCTGTTCCAATAATCATAATGCTTTATATTATGATTTTTATCAATACTATATATAGCATCATAAGTAGCTACAAACAAATAATCTTCAAAAGGATATAACTGCAAAGCACACATTCCATAATATCTTGTCGAATCCGGTATCTTTAATATTGGTTTAAAATTTTGTGCTTCAGCATTAGCAAAAAAAACAAACATTAGTAATACTATTATCTTCTTCATTGCTGTTACTCCTTATATATCAAGTAAGGGCGTAAGATTTTACGCCCCCACGGGATTGTGAATAAAAATTAATAATTATTGACAAGAACTATGAGAATATACTTGAATTGGCCTTTGCTGGCACGTGTATGGGTCAAACCCCTGAATATGTTGCCAACCACATGCACTGGGTTCTGTTCTATCTTCTTTAAATCGAAGGTTCAAAGACGGATTTCCATTTTCATCTGTCCAGCATACTTCATAAATTTTTTCACATTTACCAGGATTACTACTTGGTACTTCACTGATTTTCCATACTATCTGCCCAGTTGCAGGGTCACAGGTCGAATATAGAGATGTTATACATGCAGGGCGGCTAATTATGATGACCTGTTTTTCACCATCGGCACAGTTATTAACAACCTGCATCATACATGGCGATGTCTGCATTCGCTGATTAATGTTTTGTATAAAATGCTCCAAAGCTTGACTCATATACCAAGCAGAAAAATTTTCAGGAGTTTGTCCATTTCCTCCGCCAACATCAGCATCCCAGCCGGCACAAGTTATATCTCTGAAAAATAATTCTGTTATCCTGAATTCGTAAGCCTGAGTTTTGTTATTATATCTGCAACAGTACTTATACCATGGCATACAATATTTTTTTGGATCTGGCTGCATTTCCACCCAGTCGCTACTGCTCCACGTTCCATTTCCATCATCAGGCGGACAATCCGCTCGCGCTTCGGTTGTATTAATCATCATCGCTGTAAGTATCATCAAAAATATAGACATAAGGCTCTTTAGTGCTGCTCTTTTTTTTGTCATAGTTCTTCTCCTTTTTTTAAAATTATAAGAAGTTCCAGTTCGCCAT
>JAVBOP010000012.1:0-5543 GCA_031550405.1 Kapaibacterium sp. (SeqCode) | reverse complement strand
AATGGCAGGCAATCAATACCGCGCCCGCAAAATTCGTGATGGTTTCGAGTTCCCAGAAGAGTTGATGCTGAAGATTAGTCAGGGAGGCAGTTTCCACATTGTGCTTGAATCGGCGCCGGGCTACAAGACGAGTGCAACGCTAAAGCTTGGAATACCAGGGGCTGACAAAGATACAGAAGGAGCAAATTATATTATAATTTCTTTATTTGGCACGTCTATTACCGCAATCGGAGCATAGTGCGGAGCCTGCACCCTGCTAACGCTCACAAAAAGTGAGCGTTGAAAATCAGCCGAAGGCTGTGATTGGTGCGGATGAAACGATAGGACGCATGACGTTTTTTGACAAGAAAAATCCACTCAATAACTTGAAAGGCGTTGAATTTCCAGACAAGCAATCCGCTTATGATATTCATGCGATTTCTGCGGAAGTGGAGATAAATTTTGCGGACAGCCAGCAAGAGAACTTGAAGCAACTATACCATTTTTCAAAGACTTCGCAGGTTGTGTTGCTCTTAAACCACGCCACACAAAAAAAAGCCCGACAGAATATATCGGGCTGAAATATTTTTACAAGAGTAAACACTTTTAGTCATTGCCTGCGATTTTTATAAATGGAATTGTAAATACTCTAGAAAACAGTGTGCCATCGTTAAGTTCAACATTTAGATTGCAATTTAAGTAATAAGCACCCGGCATATTAATATATTCTCCGTCAATCGGGATTATATTGTTAAAATTATTAGCAACAAAAGTATTAATAAGAGCATCATTGCTATTAAACAACCTAATAATAATTTGACCACTCCGAACGGTACTAGCCCAGTCAGAATTGAATTTGATAAAAGCCGTGCCTGCCGTTGGATTTGGATAAACCAATGCTATATTAGAGATATAGTTACTGGAATCAGTCAAATATCCTATTGTTCCTACTAATTCGCTATACGTTTTTGTTTTTATTAAATCCCATTCTAACTCGCTTACAGGATAAACTAAAACGCTATCGGCTTCGATAAATAAAAGCATTTTGCTCGTAGCAGAATCACGACCAATAGGAACATTAATATATGCTGTGCCATTACCGCCATTATCGGTACTGTCATCACCACCATCACCGGTATCGTTCCTGTTACCTACATATACATTATTCCGTACTAAAGCAGTTGCATCAAAGTGCAAATCTACCAATGATATTGTTACAGGACCATCAGCATGACCATAAACTGTTCCTGATGGGGTCTCTACACATTTACATGTCTTGAACCAATGATTACAAGGTCTACAATTAATGGATATGGCCGATGAACCTATACCAGCTACGCTTAAAGCTGGTTCTGAAGCTATTAAAAATAATCCTACTATCGCTATGGCGACGCCTAAGAAGCTTTTTTTGAATGTTTTAAACATAAAACCTCCGTAAATTAATGATTAATAAATATTATGTTTGTGATTGAATGTTTTTCAATCCTTATAATACTATTTAAGTTTAAAAAAAATTGCTGCGACTTTTTTGCTTTCGTCATGATTCATAAAAACACATTTTCCACAATAAAGAAAGTTCAGCAGCTCGAAAAATTTCAATATTTTAAATATATTTTTATGTTAGTTTCTTAAATTTCACCTCCAAAATTAATTTAACAATATTAGAACTATGAATTTATTCTAATAAATTATATCGTCACTGATTGTAATGAGAAGTTGCGTGCGGCAGAACAATGAAAGGATATTTTGTGTGTTCATTGTCCTGCCTTTATTGTTCTTCTATTGTTTGGTTCTCCAAGCCATCTCCTGTCAGTCTAACATATTGTTGAAAATTGTCATAAGTATTTTTTCTGATGGGAATAGTCTACTTATTATTATATTATAATACGTTCAATAATTTATGAAAGTTACATATTATTTTTATTTTTTGAAAGTAAGGAATACGCAAAATCTTATGGTGCAATAATTAGCCAATTCAACGACCAAATCGCAAAGAAAGATGAATTTTTTGCCATAAAACAAGACGAATGGCTTAAACGGATTGATGAACAAAATACCGCTATCACCGAATTAAATATACAACTTAACAATCTCAAAGCAGAAAAAGAAGGCTTGCAGTTGCGATATGATGAAGTTACGAAAATGAATGAAAAGTTACTCGAAATTCAGGCAACCCCACCGCCAATAATCGAGCATGAAGAACCTCAACCGAATTTAGCAGACAAAGCGATAAGCAAGATTGACGATATGCTCGGAGACGGCACAAGTACGCTGATAGCACAGGGTTTGGCGGAAGGAATAGGCAAAGCGATACCGAAAATTGTGGAAATTGGGGCGGAATTTTTTCAAAAATTTAGCAGCGGCAGCGGCAGCGGAGGCGCTGCACCCAATTCTGCTCGACCTTTTGTCGAGCAGCCAATACAAACGCAGCAACCTGCTGTAAATAATCAAGTTATAATTAACGAAGACAAGGAAATAGAGGCATGGTTACAGCAAAATTAGCAATCGATACACCGCAATATATGTTAGACCTTCTTGATGCGGTCGATTACGAAAAAATCACAGAAACGCAGTACAAAAAATGGGTTGTAATTATAAAGAATAATATCGGCAACTATATTAAAAAACGAACGGTTGCGCCAATCTTGATTGATGTTCCATATCCCATAAATCCGATGTTCTGCAGGCTGATAAATCAATACGATTTTAACACATTAAGCGTTGCTAAAAAAACGGCGACAATCATTGCAGCCAAGAAATGGGCAAACAAAAATCTACCACTCAAAAATAGCTTATAATATGAACGAAATAACTAAAAATATTTTTTATATGCCATTGCTTTTTGTTGTTTGCATTGTGCTTTGGCAAGTCTTAAGTTTTTTATTCAAAAGATACTTGAACAAGCATGACAACAGGCAGAATGAGATTGTAGAACAGCAGCAAAAAACGAATGACATACTTGCGGGCATTCGTTGCGATTTGCGGGTTTCCAACGAAAAAATATCGAAACATGATGACGATATTGATGAGCTGAAACTTGCGGACAAGGCAATATTAACAACTGTTAATAAACACGAAACGAGAATTACTTTGTTGGAAGAGAAAAAGAAATAATTAACAAATATTAATAAAACTATGAAGAAAATTTTATCAAAGATTGCATCAATTATCATTTTGGTTGTGCTGGGCATTATGACATATCACGTGGCTAAAATCGGTTTCAGTGAATTGCAAACCTTTTATTTCCATATACTTATGGTATTTGCTTGGCTGTTTACATCGGCGATGGGCATCTGGCTATACAATGTTTGGCAGCTTACAAGGCATAACTCTCATGGCGAAGACAACAAGCTTAATCAGGCGGAACGGCTTGGTATTCAACGTGTTCACGCAGCTATACTTATGGCATCGGCAATTTTAGTTTTTGCATCAATTTTTGTGTATTATGGAAAAAAAGGAGACGAGCAGCTTGAACAGGCACAGCCTGCATTTAACAATTATATTAATAATGTTGGCGTTGTCGAATTTGGCGCAAGCTCAAATAATACCAACACGTTACGTAATTTCATGTAACAAAAAACTTGCCGAACGCTCGCTATTGATAATGAAAAATTTAGTCGGCACGACTGAAAAAACGAACCGCAACGATGGCGAGGTTATCGAAAAAATCCAAAAATCATGTGGACTTCCCAAATACGCACCTTATTGCAATGCAATGATATATTACAGCTTTGCCGAAGCTGTAGAGATGCTCAATTTGAGCGTCTCTGAAATCCCTATACCTAAGCAGGGCTTGGCACAGGGTACATTCAAATATGCCAAAAAACATGGTCGAATGACGCCATACATACCCCAAATCGGTGATATGTTTGTGTGGTATAAACGTGGTGCAGGCTATGGTCATATCGGCAGAATTGTTGTCATTGGTTCGTTCGGCTGGGTACATGTGATAGAAGGCAATACAGGCAATGGCAAGGGAAAGCAAGGAATTTTCATTAAAAAACGAAACCTGCTTAATCCACTTGATAAGCTGTTATATGTAATGGGGTTAGTAGGCATCCATTCGGATATACCATAAAAAAAAGGATTGGTTGCTACAATCCTTTCGATAGAAACGAAATTTTTAAAAACCAACTAATCGGTCTTAACAAATTCATACAGCAATGAACGATGCAGCTATTAAAATATTGTAAGAAATACCTCTAAAACTTCTCAATACTATTTTCTAACTATTAACTTAATTTACTATGGGAACATGCAGTACATTTTTTCTTGGCAACGTCAATAAAAAAGATAAAAAACATGCTAAGCTATTGATATATAATGGGGATAATGAGCCTGTTGTTTATGACCCGTTAGGCAAAAAAGATGTGGAAGTGAAAATAGAAGCTGAAGCGGAAGAAGAAATAGAAATATCCTTAAATACCATATATATATAATAATTATTATATTTAATCAACATTTATTCACAAATCTAATATGCTTGACCCGAAAGGGCAAGTGCAACTAAAAATATGCAAAAATTTATTTTAAACAGCCCGATAAAGGTCATTCAATCGGGCAATATTCCAACTGCCGCCAACCTCGCAACCGGCGAGCTTGCATACGGTCAAATCGCAGGCAGGGACAGGCTTTACGGCAATATCGGCGGCACGATTACCGACTTGATAAAAACTACCGTCGAAGCGGTTCGTGATGTTAGCTATAATCCTCTAAGTGGCGATTGGACAATAAGTTACACCGACGGCACGCCCGACAGAATCATAAATGTTCCGAGAGACAGCTTTCTGGCTTCGGCGAGCTATGACAGCACCACTCATATTTTAACGCTTACCATGAGCGACGGCTCTACGGTTGAATGCGACATCGTCGACCTCATAAGTCCTTATATTGCAAGCAGTAACGGCGGGCTGGAGCTGATAAATAACAATGAGTTCGGGATAAAAAGCAAGGGCATTGTTGAAGGCATGATAAGCGATGCGCTCATGGAAAAGATTAATGCCAAATGCACGCTCGCGGCTGCAACTGCCCAACCTGTAAGCGTTTACGGCGATGCCGATAATGTCAAAACAACCATAAATTCGAGTGCCGTTGTTGCGAATAATGGATTAAAAGTTATTAATAATCAGATAGATTTAGACCCTGACAATATCGAAATCGAACTCGTAACTATCAATATTTAAATATGGTTAAGCTGAAAGGCAAAAACCCTGTAAAATTTGCCGACCACATACCCACAACACAAACGCTCAAAAAAGGGCAAATCGCATACGATACGAACGGCGATATTTACACAAGCACGGCAGAAAGCTACGGCGCTAACGGTATTATAAATAAGGTAACTAACTGCAAATGCAGCTCGGCAGGCTCACCAACCACAACATATATTTTTGGCAATCTTACATACGTTGAAGAAATTCCAATTTTTGAGGACGAAATTTATAAAACTTCAAGAGAATATTTGCCCGGCACATTGGAGCTATATATCAGTGGTTTAAGGCAGATACGTGGTATTGACTACATCGAAACAGACGCTGCCACATTTGAAATCACCGAACCGCCAA
>JAVBOP010000143.1:0-2976 GCA_031550405.1 Kapaibacterium sp. (SeqCode) | reverse complement strand
TTTTTTGACATCATGACTAAGGCAATATTTACATTCAATTTCTTCACACATACTTTGTATTTATATTTTAAATCAAACACTTACAACAATAACTACAAATATACATAAAATATTTTACTTAAGCAACAATAAAGGAACAATGCCTGCGCAGCAGCGGGGTGTTGATGATTAAAAATTTTTAAAATGTAGAGCCGTTGCATGCAACGGCTCTACATGATTGTGAATAAAAATTAATAAATGGCGATGCCTTTGGTTCGGCTTTCGTCTCCGCTGCGGACATTGAGGAAATACATGCCGCTGGTTAAGCGCCTGGTATTGAATGTCTTAGTAAATGTGCCGGCATCTGCATAGCCGTCGTAGATTTGCATGATGTCTCTGCCGAGTATATCGGAAAGGCTGACGCTTATGCTGCCGGCTTCGGTCATGTCCATGCTCAGGGTGCAGTCATTGCTCGCGGGGTTGGGGAATAATGAATAATTTTTAATAATTGCCGGCTCGGGGATGGAGCCGTCGGGGTCTAATTCGCCAAAATAAATATCATTCCAAGCATCGAAAAATACTGCGGTAGTTGATGAAGTCTGGCAAGCCGCCCACGCTTCGTTATATTGGTTATAGCCGGGCAATGAGTCTATAAACCATGTTTTACCTCCATCCGCAGTCCTGTATAATGGACACATATCATTGCCTAAAATAGTATCATTTGGGGAAGGATTAACTACCAGCAATCCGTTCAAACCATCTTTTGCAAACGATATTGATGAAGGCGATTCTATGGTTAGCAAAGAATCTGTAAGGCATTGCCACCAAAGCCCACCACTTGGCGTATAGAAAATTGATGTATAAGTTATCCATGGCGACATGGAAGATTCAGGGTATAATTTTTTATACTTACTTGAACCTACCAGCCAGCCATTATTTTCATCAATATGTGTTATGCAACTTCCAGCATACTCTATATTATAATCTTCTATTTTGTCTGTAATCTCTGGTAATGGAAATATTTTTGATTGCTCTTCTACAAAAAACTTATAGTAAAGAGGTCGTCCTGGGTCAGATGTTATTTGCTTTTGCAGAAAGAATGCGTCATGGTTGCCATTATCTCGGGGAATAATACTGATAAATTTACCGGCACTGTTAAATTTTTGTAATGTATCCCAAGTTTCACCATAATTGCTTGTTGAAAATATCCATGCGATGTTTTTAGGATTAGGTTTTTGCGTGGTACGAAAATCACCATATATCAAGCTGTCGCTAACTCCCCAGTGTCCACCCCAGTAAGCACTGTCAACATTAGGGGCATAATTGGGTATTTCAATTATTTTGTTGGTATCACTTAAATTAGAATAAAATATATCTCCATAACGAGGTATAATAAGTTTATTTTCTGATACC
The DNA here is from genome assembly GCA_031550405.1 of Kapaibacterium sp. (SeqCode). GTDB lineage: Bacteria > Bacteroidota > Ignavibacteria > Kapaibacteriales > UBA2268 > JAVBOP01. The sequence continues at coordinate 1,584 of JAVBOP010000143.1, read as the reverse complement.
AAAAAAGACTGATTAAAAATTTGGTAGCTTGTCCTGGCATTTACTCTATTTTGCTGGTTCAAATCACTTATTGTATAATTGCTGTCCAACATCTCTGAATACAATAGTTCCCAATTTTTGCCTTTGTCGTTAGATATAAACACAAGCAAACCAGTAGTAATATTTTGCCCCATCAATACTATCTTATCTCCTTTTGAAAACATTTTTGCGTTATGTATATCAGTAGGCATTGGCATTTGTATTCGTTCGTCATCTGGTTCAAAACTTTCTTCAAGATTTACTCTTGTATCATCATATAATGGTGAGGCTTCTATGATTCCTTTGATATTGCCCACCTTTGTCCATTTGTACTTATTGGTATTTTGTGCATGTAACTGCACCGAAACAATAGAAATAGCTATTGTTAATAATATTATTATTTTTTTCATTGTGTGTTCCTATATTATTTAATTGTAGAGCCGTTGCATGCAACGGCTCTACGGAATTATGAATAAAAATTAATCAAATATCGCTTTGCCTGAGTAAAGTTGTCTACCATCAATATAAATGTTATATAGATAAGCGCCTGCATTGAATTTTTTAGTAGAAACGGTGTTTTGGAACATATTAAGAGTTTGATTAATATTTTCCACCTCATTGCCATACGTATCAACAATGCTGATGCGTAATTGAGTTCCCTCTATAAAATTCATAATATCGAATGACATGTGATTCTCTAATTGATTTATTGTTAGAGAATTTACATCTCTCTGACCTTCTGTGGAAGGAACAGCCTTTCCTGAAACCGAAGGTAAATATTCAGAGAGTTTAAACCATCCGCAAATTGCGTGACATGCAGGAAGATCAGGTGCATAGTCCGGAATTTCCCCATCATCTTCACAGCTTCCAGTCCACCAGTTTGTTGTATTTAAATCAGTAAAAATAAATTTACCATCTTCAGTTTTACAAACTTTGACTGAGTGTTCGCAACATACCGTTACACCTGTGCAGGGAAAGTCTATAGAAATATCCTCTCCGTCACTAGTGTATAAATCCCATGTTGTCCAACAGCTGCCTGATGAAACACGGTATTCTGTAATACATGGATTTAAAGGAAAATTCATTTTGTTTTTAGTAATAATAGCTCTATGAGCTTCGTTAAATAATTGATTTTTTGAATAATCATTGCATCTTCTATTTAACGTACGTATTTCAAGTACTTGCACTTCATACCAAGTACCGCAAGCTATTCTCCATGCATAAAATACACGAATAATGCAGCCATTGTCGAGGCGAAAATCATCGTATGTTGTTGGTTGCCATGGAGTATTTGGACAACATGACGTACACGGTGTTACATCAGTTGTCGGCGTAGAACTAACAGTTGCTGCCGGTAAAGTAGCATAGTTAGGAACTTGTGAGCCAGTATTTGGCATCGGATACGGTGGAGTGTATGTATTCGGTTGCGCCCATACGCTGTTTGGCATCATCATGCCCATCATTATTGCTACCATCATAGCCGCTAAAAGGGCAATTTTGGGGCTTTTATGCCCGTCCCTCCTTTCTGCATCGCATATACCGCTAAGCGGTAAGATTTCCTGAATT
>JAVBOP010000101.1:0-17905 GCA_031550405.1 Kapaibacterium sp. (SeqCode) | reverse complement strand
ATGGCTATTGTCGTTGATATTTAGGTGCTGTTCATACAAAGTCAGATAATTTTTTAGTATATTTGCATTATAAAATTGGCAAAATAACGAATACAAATTAATAGCAAATTGTTTTCCGATTCATCGCGGTAATGTTACAGTTTGATTAATTTAGATGTGCCCAAAATGCAATGAAATTGAAAGATTATTCAGTAGAATCAAAAGATTTGGTAGGATTTTCACCCGATGCGATAAAACTGATGTAATGTTTTTAGCATTTATTGCATTTTCATTAATCGTAGATCATTTAGTTTGTGTGAACAGGCAGTATATTGCTACACTATATAATTGATTTTTATTTCGAGCGAGTAGATATTTATGAATATTTTTTCATAAAAATGGGAAGGAGGGAGAAATTTCAATATGAAGCAGGGAATTGGTATTTGCCTTGGAGCGTGGGCTATTTCGGTAGTAAACGTCATAAAAAACAATGAGATAATTGAAATTGAAAATGTAGAAAGGCTTATTCATAATGGTAACCCTAAAGATATTCTTTTGAAGTATTTTAAAAATACAGAATTAACGAATAAAAATATTACCGTTACTGGGCGTAAGTTCAGAAATAACATTGACTTAAATAGCATACCGGAAGTGGAAGCCATCGAATATGCACTATCTTATGTCAATCAAAATAAGCATAAATATTCTGCTATACTTTCGCTTGGCGCTGAAACTTTTATACTGTATAACCTCGATAATTATAACAAGATAGCAAGTGTTGTTTCTAAAAATAAATGTGCTTCCGGTACTGGCGAATTTTTTCTGCAGCAAATAAAGCGCATGGATTTATCCATAGACGAAGCTATTGATATTTCAAAAAATACAGAACCATACAAGGTTTCCGGCAGATGCTCTGTATTCTGTAAGTCTGACTGTACACATGCACTTAACAAAGGTGTGCCTAAAGCTAATGTTGCTTCCGGACTTGCCAAAATGATAGCTGAAAAAATAGAAGAATTATTGCGGGACGAATATCCTCACGACATAATGCTTATTGGCGGAGTTACGAAAAATAAGGTAGTTATGGACTTTCTTCGCCAAAAATACAGCAAAATTGCCATACCTGATGAAGCAGACCATTTTGAAGCGCTCGGAGCTGCTGTCTATGCTATAAATAATGATATTCAACATACTTGCAATTATGAAAAAATATTCATAAATACTCATAGCAGTTTTTCATTTCAGCCGCCGCTTGATAGATTTATAAATAAAGTTACATTTAACCAATCTAAACGCCGACAAGCCAAGCCTAATGAAAACAGCATATTAGGTCTTGACGTTGGATCGACAACAACCAAAGCCGTTGCCATATCGACCGAAGATAATATGATACTTGCCAGCGAATATTTATACACCAATGGCGACCCGATTGCTGCTGCGAAAAAATGCTATAAAGCACTGCACGAACAACTGCCAACCGATATAAATATAACAGGCTTAGGTACAACAGGCTCAGGACGGCAAATTGCTGGTATGCATGCGCTGACCGATGGCATATTCAACGAAATTACGGCGCATTCTACGGCTGCTGTTTTTTTTGACGGCGAGGTCGATACTATCTTTGAAATTGGCGGTCAGGATGCCAAATACACCTATATCGTCAATAAAGTGCCTGCCGACTATGCGATGAATGAGGCTTGCTCTGCCGGAACTGGCTCGTTTATTGAGGAGGCGGCATTCGAATCGCTTGGTATCAGCCTGCATGACATCGAACCGCTTGCGCTAAAGGGTGATAATCCGCCGAATTTTAGCGACCAGTGCGCTGCATTTATCAGCTCGGATATTAAGACGGCACAGCAGGAAGGCATATCGCATGAAAATATTATCGCAGGCTTAACCTATTCTATTTGCATGAATTACATCAACCGTGTGAAAGGGAATCGACCTGCAGGTAAAAAAATATTTATGCAAGGCGGTGTATGCTATAATAAAGCTATACCTGTTGCGATGGCTGCATTGGCGGACAGGGAGATTATTGTGCCGCCAGATCCCGGGTTGATGGGAGCGTTTGGCGTTGCGCTTGAAGTAAAGGCAAAGCAGCGAATAGGTTTATTAAAAAAAGATAATTATTCTCTTCAAGCACTTGCAAATAGAGCGGTTAAATATCATCCTGACTTTATATGCAATGGCGGCAAGGAAGGGTGCGATTTATCCTGCAAAATCAGTATGATAGAAATTGAAGGCAGGAAGTATCCATTCGGTGGTGCATGCGATAAGTACAATAATTATAAGCAAGTTACGGCATTTGATATTGACAGATATGACTTTATTGCCAAGCGAAACTTGCTTATGTTCAACAAGTACAGCCGCTGCCAGTAATCTACCTATCTTCTGCGGCATTGCTGCAAAAAACAATAGCCCGATGGCGGCGTTTCTTTCATATAAAAAAAATAGGGGAGTGTATATGCTCCCTTATTCAATATGTGGTTGATTTTAAAGCAATTACGATGTTATTCGTAACTCAATAGTTCGGATGTAGATTGATAATTTTCCTTTATAGTTTCAGTATTATCTATATTATCTATATCTATATTGGTCAGCTTACAGGTTATTGCCTGCCCTATAATTCCTAAATTATTTTTATTTGTAAAACTGTTTGTTTCTGTAAATTCGAGCGTGCCCATTGTCTTATTGTTGAATCCCATAGCAGCTAACAAAGGATCATTAGTAACAAGTGTAAAATTAATTGAGGTTATAAACGATTTCGCATCAAACGTTTCGCTGCCAACAGTGATATTTTTATTGCCCAAGCCCTTTAAAGTTGCCTTCACTTTAATATCAACATTTATGGTTATATCAATACCAAAGATCTCTTTAAGGTTCACTTTTTGCTTCACGATTGTATCAAGCGTAACTTGCTCGGAAGAATTATTGATGTCAAAAATCGGCAATTTTAAAGGAATTGAAGCTATATCGTTTCCAATCTTATATCCCGCCATCTTGAATATATCATATTCGCATAATATTTGAGAACAGCTTAAATACATTGTTCCATTAGCAGATGTATTGGGTTCGTCATCAATTTCTATTACTTGATATTCATATTTATCACCGTCATTGGAAGTAAATATTCTATCCCAATTAACGATGGCAGCTGGTAAATCAGGATAAAGCATATTGGTTCCTGTACCTTTGAAATGCCAAGTGTGATTTATTCCCATGTACTCTTTAGTATCTTCGCAATTAGTGTTCGTTGGGTTGTCATCATCGCCGCAAGCCGAACATATTAATACCACAAATAACAGTAGTAGAGAATGAAGTTTAATCTGTTGAATTTTCATAACGCTTTATAGTATATATAGTAATAAAAAAAGATGTAATATAGCATGATTTATGTTAATAATCAAATATATTTCGTATTTTTAAAACAACACATAGTAATAATTAAAAATAATTCATAAAACCATGAGTGCGGACAATTCTTTTAAGTATATTAAAAACAGAGAATTATCAGAACGAGAGCAATCAATACTGCAACGCATAATTCAGCTCTATATTTTAAAAGCAGTGCCGGTTGGCTCGCAAGCTCTATCGAAATATATAGAAGATGACATGAAATTGAGCTCTGCCACTTTGCGGAATATTATGTCCGACCTTGAAGAACTGGAATTTATATCGCATCCGCATACTTCCGCAGGCAGAGTGCCGACAGACAAAGGCTATCGCTTTTATGTCGATTCATTGAAAACATACGAAATCAATATGCTTTCAAGCAATCAGCTTGATGAATTAAAAAATAAGCTGAGCAAAGACAGCACCGAAACTACTCTTAAAGATGCCTCCAAGCTGCTTGGCTATTTGTCTCATTATCTTGGCATTGTCCGCCTGCCGTATTTGCAGGATTTCATAATTCACAAAATCGAAATCGTGCCGCTTTCCGCAAATCGCATACTTGTTGTTATTGCATTTGATTCCAATATCGTGCGCACCGTAACGCTCGAGGCTAATATTGAGATTGATACAAAGAATATTCAGGAAATTATCGCCTATATAAATGAGAAAACTGCCAACAGAACGCTAACGTACCTGCGGGATAATTTTGCGCAAATTGTCAAAAATTTTGAAGATAAGGATGCGCCGTTGTTGCGGCTGTTTATTGATTCGCTTGACAAGCTGTTTTATACCGCTTCCCAATCGGGCACGTTGCATCTTGCAGGCACTCAGAACTTGATTTCGCAGCCGGAATTTGAAGATAAAAATCGCATGCGCAGCGTGATAGAACTCGTGGAAAATGAAGATATTATTATCCATTTGCTCGATAAAATCGAAGAGCCTGTTGGTGTAAAAGTGCTTATCGGAGGCGAAATCAACAACGACATTCTTGACGATTACAGTCTGGTATTATCTTCTTACAGCATCGGCAGCGCACAGGGCACAATTGGGCTTGTCGGTCCTCGCCGCATGAATTATCCCAAAATGATTTCCATCGTCCACACCGTTTCCCGGCTATTATCAAGCAACGATTTTTAAGTGCAAGGCATCTGTTTTATTAAAAATTATTCATTAATGTGAATAAAATCAAGCATGTATCTGTTTTTAATAATGCCGAATATTAAAAGCTGCAATTTTTTTTTTACGGTGGCAAATATGTTTCCATAAAATTGTGCTAAAAAGCAAAAAGCAGCAGCAAAAATTTCTTTATTTTGCTTATATTGTGGATTGTTAATAACATTTGAAATTATGCCTGATGCCAATAATTATTGCAAGGAACATCAATAAATCATTTAAAATAAAAGAAAATATAGGAAATCATGTTCTGCGAAACATCAGCATTGATATTGAACGCAATAAAATCACCACTTTAATGGGGGCGTCGGGCGTTGGCAAGAGCACACTATTGTATATGCTTGGCACGATAGACAAGCCTGACAGTGGTGAAATTATTTTGCATACTGCGAACAATTCTTTTGAATATTCAAAGCTAAGTCCTACTGATTTAGCGATGTTACGCAATCGGCATATTGGTTTTGTCTTTCAATTCCATCATTTATTGCCAGAATTTACGGTGCTGGAAAATATCATTATGCCCGCATTGATTTCTGGTGTTTCTCAGAAAAAAGCGGAAAAGCGTGGAATGGAGCTGATGGAGAGGGTTGGCATTACAAATATCGCCCAGCAAAAGCCGAATGAAATATCGGGCGGAGAGCAGCAGCGGTCGGCGATTGTTCGTTCGATTATGAATTTGCCTGAGATTGTGTTTGCGGACGAACCGACGGGCAATCTTGATTCGCAAAACGCTGCCAATGTTATGCAGCTAATCAAGGCGCTGAATGCGGATTTAGGGATTACATTTCTGATTGCAACGCACAGCAGTGATGTTGCGAATATGTCTGACAAAATTATGCACATGAAAGACGGCATAATACATTAGGATTTATGAAAAAATATTCATAAATATATTGAAAATTTAAAATTATATAACCATAACCTGAACTGTTTGCCATTTTTTTATATCATTAATATTTATAAAAATTGGAGGAAAATTATGAATAGAATTATTCAAAACTTTGAAAAACTGAGGAAAGACAAGTATAACATTAGTGAAATCAGAAACACAACGCGGCATATCATTCAAATCGGCGCCGCTACTTGTGAATTAGCCACCGGTTCAAATGCCGTGAAACTTATTCTGGAAAAAACAATTGCAGCCGCTGGACGCGATGATATTCAAATCCGGCAAACAGGATGCACGGGCAGATGCTCTCAAGAGCCAATAATCACAATACATTCGCCCAATTACTATCCTGTCAAATACTGCAGGGTTGATGCGCAGAAAGCTCAGGATATATTTATAAAGCACTTTGTCGAAAACAAAATAGCAACTAATGACTTGCTTGAGAACAGAATTGAGGACTTCTATGAAAAGGTCATTGTTGTTGCCGCATCCGAGCATTGCAAATCCAAGATGACAGGTATGCTTTTTGAAAAAATACAGCATAAAATCAAAGAATTTGCCATATTTCCAGACAAGGTAAAAGTTATAAAAGCAGGCAATATTAATTACGGCAAAAGCAAAGAGGACAAAGATTCTTTCCTGCTGTATATCTTGCCCGACGACGTGTGCTATGCTTTTTCGGACGAAGACGAGCTGACAGATGTGGTATCAATGTATTTTCTCAGCGAAAGCGTATCTGATAAATATTCAATAAAGTTGCCGCGCACAACATTAAATGCACTGAAATATTTTGGCGATGTCGATTTCTTTACGCGCCAATCGCGCATCGCATTGCGGAATTGCGGCATTATAGATCCCGAAAGTATCAGCGACTACTTTAAGACTCAAGGGTTTACGGCATTTGCAAATGTTTTGGTGGATAATAATCCGGACGCTGTAATTGATGAAATCATAAAATCAGGCTTGCGTGGACGCGGCGGCGGCGGCTTTCCCACAGGCGTTAAGTGGAAGGCAACAAGGGCAGCCGAAGGTGATATAAAGTATATAGTTTGCAATGCTGACGAAGGCGATCCCGGTGCATTTATGGATAGAAGCCTGCTTGAAGGCGATCCTTTCAACATCATCGAAGGCATGCTCATAGCGGCATTTGCCATTGGCGCATCAAAAGGCTTTTTCTATGTACGTGCTGAATATCCGCTGGCAATAGAACGTATAGAGAGGGCAATAAAGATAGCGCGTGAATGCAACCTGCTTGGAAATAACATACTTGACTCTGATTTCAGCTTTGATATGGAAATAAGGCTTGGAGCAGGTGCATTTGTATGCGGCGAAGAAACAGCACTGCTTGCCTCCATCGAGGGCATGAGAGGGCAACCACGCCTCCGCCCGCCATATCCAGCCGTGTCCGGCCTATGGGGCAAGCCAACATGTATCAATAATGTGGAAACATGGGCTAATATACCATCCATAATATTAAATGGTGCAGACTGGTTCGCAAAATTAGGCACCGAAAACAGTAAGGGCACAAAGGTCTTTGCGCTCGCAGGCAAAGTGAGGAATACCGGTCTTATAGAAGTGCCTATGGGCACTACATTGCGTGATGTGGTCTTTGAGATAGGCGGCGGCATACCCAACGGCAATAAGTTCAAAGCGGTGCAAACAGGCGGTCCATCCGGCGGCTGCATTCCTATGGACAGGCTTGACACGCCTATCGATTACGAAAATCTAAAATCAATCGGCTCTATGATGGGATCTGGCGGTATGATAGTGCTTGACGACACCGATTGCATTGTATCCACAGCCAAATTCTTCCTCGAATTTACCAAAGACGAGTCATGCGGAAAATGCACGCCATGCCGCGAAGGCACACTGCGGATGCTCGAAATATTGGAAAGGATAACCGAGAGCAAGGGTGAGCCTGATGATATAATGAAGTTGGAAAGGTTGGCTAAGTCCATACAAAAAACAGCGTTATGCGGATTAGGGCAGACAGCGCCCAATCCTGTGCTTAGTGCCATAAACAACTTCCGCGAAGAATTTGAGGCACACGTATACGGCAAGCAATGTCCGACTTTGCGCTGCAAAAAGCTTATTACCTACACTATTGACGAGCATGTATGCAATGGCTGCACGGTATGTGCCCGCCGTTGCCCAGTGTCGGCGATAAAAGGTTTTGCCAAGAAACCGCATGAAATCATGCAGGACAGATGTATTCAATGCGGCGACTGTTATTCGGCATGTAAATTCAATGCCATCTCCCGCCGATAACATAGTTTTATGAATATTTATTCATAAATTATAGGAATAATAAGTAAAAAAATGAACATAAACAGATGGATAAAATTTAGCAGCGACTATGCAAATCAACATTCTTATCTTGATGACCTCTTTCAAGTATATCCTACAATTCCAGAAGGAATTAGGACTATAAACGATTTGGTTGGGACAAATGTAGAAAAAGCGTTTAACAATCAGGATAATAATATACTTATTCAAGAATTATTAAAACTTGATTTGTTTCCAATTAAGGATAGCTATGTTGCTTATTTAAAAAGAGATAAAACAGCTGTCAATAGAAATCCAAGAACAATAAATCGTATTTGTGGAAGAATATATGAAATGGGCATTGATAAACTATATGAACGTTGCAGTGAACCTAAAGAAACAAACCGCCAGATAGGACCTATGTTTAAAGAATGGTTACGGCGGAAATCCTTAGGCATTGCTCCTGTAAATTTGGAAACATTTCTTGAAAATGATAATGATGCTGTTTTAGATGGCAGCGACAAGTCAATTATGGATTTTGCTAAAAATGAACTGGACTATAATCACAACAAAGGACTTGATTTTGTTGCAAGATTTAACAAACAATATGTAATTGGGGAAGCCAAGTTCTTAACAGATTTTGGCGGACATCAAAATGCCCAGTTTAATGATGCAATTGCTACAATTGAAGCAAAAAAAGTAAAAGCTATTAAAATTGCAATACTTGATGGAGTTTTATACATCAAGGGAAATAACAAAATATATAAGGCAATTACCGAAACATATAAGAATTACAATATAATGAGTGCGTTGATATTACGTGAATTTTTATATCAAATCTAAAACAATGAAAAATCTTTTAATACATGGGGAAAATATAACTGGGCTGAATTGCCTTTTAAATGAAAAAGATTTAAAAGGTAAAATAGATTTAGTGTATATTGATCCGCCTTTTGCAACTGGCAGCAATTTTACTATTACTGATGGAAGAGCAACAACTATTAGTAATTCAAAAAATGGAGATATTGCATATTCAGATATTTTAAAAGGAAATGACTTTATTGATTTTTTAAAAGAACGGTTAATATTACTTCGAGAATTGCTATCTGAACAGGGTTCTATTTATTTGCATATTGATTATAAAATTGGACACTATGTAAAAGTAATGATGGATGAAGTTTTTGGCATGGAAAATTTTAGAAATGATATAGCAAGAGTAAAATGTAATCCAAAAAATTTTGAAAGAATAGGTTATGGAAATATAAAAGATTTAATCTTATTCTATACCAAGTCAGCAAATCCCATTTGGAACGAACCACGAGAAAATTATACTGAAAAAGATTTAGAAAAGCTAGTCCCCAAGCAGGACAAACAAGGTCGCAGATATACAACTGTTCCTATTCATGCTCCGGGCGAAACAGTGAACGGTAATTCTAATAAACCATTTAAAGGAATTTTGCCACCGAAAGGACGCCATTGGCGAACCGACGTAGAGACTTTAGAACAATGGGATAAGGCAGGCTTAATTGAATGGTCTTCAAATGGCAATCCACGAAAAATAATTTATGCCGATGAACGCGAAGGCAAAAGAGTTCAGGATATTTGGGAATATAAAGATCCACAATATCCAGATTATCCAACTGAAAAAAATGCCGATTTGTTGGATTTGATAATACGAACCTCTTCCAATGAAAACAGTATCGTTTTGGATTGTTTTTGTGGTTCGGGAACAACATTGAAAGCAGCACAAATTAATGGTAGAAAATGGATAGGAATAGATAAGTCTGATTTGGCAATACAAGCAACACGAAATAAACTTAATGACATTGAAAACAGCTTGTTTACACCAAAAAGTAGATTATGAATTTTTAGAACTGCATAACATAGTGCAAGTACCTGAGCTTATAATTTGTTAAAATATAACACATACTTATGAATATTTTTTAGTGATATATGCAAAACAATAGGGGAAATTAAATTAAATGAAAATTACTATATGGAAATCCGAAAAATATCCTATTATTTTTACTATTTGTACATTAATAATATTAGTGGTATCATTCATTATGTCATTGGATAAATTCACGTGGCCTCTTGAAATGTTTCCTGTAATTATTGGTTTTCCGATATTATTTTTCACGTACAAGAGCTTCAAATTTACCAAATTAGTTTATAGTCTGTTGCTTGTGCATTTTATAATTATGGCTATCGGAAGCATTTACACTTATGCCAATGTTCCTTTTGGTTTTTGGATGCAAGAAAAATTCCATTTTGCCCGCAACCATTATGATAGAATTGGACATTTAGCGCAAGGTTTTATTCCGGCTTTATTGGTGCGTGAGGTTCTATTAGCTAAAACGCCTTTAAAATCAGGTGGTTGGCTTTTCTTTATTATTGTATCTATTTGCTTATCTATTAGTGCTTTTTATGAATTAATTGAATGGTGGGTAACTGTTTGGCAAGGAGCTTCTGCAGAGGCATTTTTAGGTTCGCAAGGCGATGTATGGGACGCACAGGCTGATATGTTTTGTGCATTAATAGGTGCAATCATAGCTTTACTCACTTTATCAAAATTTCAGAATTATCTTTTGCGAAAAAAGAAATAAATTAGATATTTATGAATATTTTTTAACAATATATACAGAAATATACAGAATAAAATAATTATGAAAATTAACAAAAAAGAAAGTACAAAAGCAAAACAACCCCAAACAGCTACAGAGGTAGCTTTATCTTGGATAAAATCGTTTGTAGTAGTATTATTTTTTCTAATGATACTAAACAGCCTGTTATTTGCCAATTTTTTGGTGCCAACCGGCTCAATGGAAAACACAGTTATGACTGGCGACAGGCTGCTTGTTAACAGGCTATATGGTCCATCGACGCCACAAATTATACCATTTTTCAATATTCCATTGCCGTATAAGATGCTGCCTTCGCCTTGCGAACCAGAGCGCGGTGATGTTATTGTGTTTGTTTTCCCTGGTATGCGTGATGAAGCCAAAGCTCAGGAATTTCAATATTATTTGAAGCGGTGCATCGCATTGCCTGGTGATACTTTGCAAATTATTGATAATTTGGTTTATGTTAATAGTAAGCCACAACCTCTTTCAGAACATGGAGTTACGTTGAAAAATATGCGTGAAGATCCAAGCGAAATATATCGAACATTTCCAAAAGGAGCTAATTTCACGCATGATAATTATGGTCCAATCCGCATACCTAAAAAGGGCGATATAATCCCTTTGAATAGCCAAAATTATCAGGAATGGGATACATTTATCAAGCGTGAATATCATAATATTTCTATAAATTCAAGTGGTATTTATATTGACGACAAACCTGTTAGCAGCTATGTTGTTGAGCAGGATTATTATTTCGGCATGGGCGATAATCGCGACATGAGTTTGGATAGCCGCTATTGGGGTTTTATTCCTCGCGACCATATACTTGGTTCGCCTGTAGTTTGCTGGCTTTCATGGGAAATATATGATGAAAACAATCAGGAGTACTCTTTTTTTGAGAAATTAGCACACATTCGCTGGGATAGAATCGGTAAATTCATAAATTAGATATTTATGAATATTTTTTAATAATCTGATAAAAATACTATGGACATTCTAAATCAACTTATAGAAGAATGGTTTGCATTGCAGCCTTTGAAAACGGAATATCAGGCAAAATTAGACCAGAAATTTCGCTTGGAATTTAACTATAATTCCAATCATTTGGAAGGCAATACTCTTACTTATGGCGAGACTAAGCTACTGCTTTTATTTGAAGATACAAAAGGTAACCATAATTATAGAGAATATCAAGAGATGGAAGCCCACGACGTTGCTTTGAAAATGATAGAAGAAGAAGCGGCAGATAAAGAAAGACCATTGACCGAAAATTTTATCCGCAAATTAAATGAAATAATACTTGTAAAACCATTTTGGAAAGATGCTGTTGCACCTGATGGACAGAAAACCCGACGTTTGATTGATATTGGAGAATACAAAAAATATCCTAATTCTGTGATATTGGATAATGGTGAGATTTTTGAATATGCTTCACCATTTGAAACGCCAATCTTAATGAAAGAATTGGTGGATTGGTATCGTCAAGAGTTTGAGAAAAATGAATTATCCTTTATCGAACTTGCATCTTTATTGCATTATAAATTTATTCGTATTCATCCTTTTGATGATGGCAATGGACGTGTCGCCCGTTTATTGGTTAATTATGTGATGTTTTACAATAATCTGCCTCCAATAATTATTAAAAGTAGCGATAAGAAAAACTATTTGCGTGCATTGCATCGTGCTGATGCAGGTTTCATAGAAGATTTTACAGGCTATATGAAAGAGCAATTGACTTGGTCATTGGATGTAGGTTTGCGTGCAGCAAAAGGCGAGAATATAGAAGAGCCTGATGATTTAGATAAAAAAATACATCTATTGAAAAAAGAATTGTTTGCAGCCGATGATAAAGTAAAGATAAAATATAGCGAAGAAGCTGTTAAAAATGTTGTAGAAAATAGTATTTTTCCGCTATTATTAGCATGGGAAGAGAAGCTGAAGAAGTTTGATGATTTCTTTTTAGATAGACATGTAAACGTAGAGACCTATGATGACTCAGATAAAGTAGGAGCTGCAAAAGTTATTAATTTGTATCAAAAGAATTTTAATATAACAATACACAAAAATCATAAAGAAGAATCCGGTATATTCAATATGTCCGCTATGTATGCTCCTATTTTTGGTGTAAAAAAAGAAAATGACTTCTCTAATATAATTAGAGCCTGTAAAAAATTATATATTTATATAAATATACAAGGACTTAGAAGCGTAGATTCTCATATAAAGATAAATACAAAAATAAATTTTACATTCCATAGTAACGCGTATGAAATAAATTACTTAAACCAAACTGTGAGTAAGCTGTACCACCAGCAACTAACAGAAGTAGATATAGAAAACATTGCATTAGATTTAGGCAATGCCCTTTACAAAGAAATAGAAAAAGCGAAAGAAAGTAAAACCTAATAGATTTATGAATAAATTTTAATAATAACAAATTAAATTTGAAGGCAAAACGATTGCGCTTTTGCATAAGGTATTGGAACTTTACTGTTGCTCATATTAATAGTTAACTCAGGTCTAATAGCCGCAAGAGCAGCTGCACTATAATTTAAGCTATAATATTTTGATATATTTACGTCATTTGAAAATAATAATTAAAAATTATGCCCAAAGTTAGATGCAGCAAAAGCCTTGCGTGAATTATTGTTGCAACTTGCTGTAATAGATAGACTTAACTTTAAAAACGAGCTTGAAAAATAACCTGCCGTGTTTGTTTAACCATCTGGAATATAAAGAATTATACATCCCAAAGCTAAAAATGGCGATGAATAGCAAAAACCCCATGCGGAACATGGGGCAAGCAAAAATACAGAAATATGCCAAATTATAAGAATATTAAGCAAATGATTATTTAGATTTAGGCTTTTCATTCTCAAAATATGGAGATTCGGCAGCTGTGCCGTACGATTGAATTTTTAATTCAGGAAAATCAGGATGCGATGTTTTTATTGTAACCGTTGAAGTTTGGTAACCAACCGTTTTGGGTATCATTATTCCGGTCAGTTTAATTTCCTCGCCCGGCTTTAGGACAAATTTTTGCGGAAGATCTATCTGCATTTTAGGCGGGTCGATAGTAATATCCGAAAAAGTTATATCCGTATCTGCATTATTTTTAATGAACAGTGTGCTTGTGCTTTCCTTGCCAATCTGCAAATTCTTAAATGGCAGATAAGTATAAGGCTTAAGTATGATTGCACGAACGACATTGGCTTTAATTTCCAGATATTGCTTGGACTTAGGATCGTTGGAAGTGATAGCGATACTTTTGGAAACCGTACCAGTTGAAGAAGATACATTGAATGTTACACTAAGGGTTGCAACATCGCCCGGCTCCAATTCTGTTTTATCAAGCGGCGCTGTTGTGCATCCGCACGAAGGCTTGACCTCCGCAATTTTCAAAAGCTCATTGCCTTCATTTTTCAATTTTATTTCCGCTTTCAAAGGACTTTGCGTTGGCTTAACATCATGCCAGTCATAAACATTTCCGCCAATGATTGTCAGCTTTGGCTGCGCCAATATGCTTAAGGAACAGCACATTATTAGCGATGATAATAGCAGGATTTTTTTCATGTTGTCTCTCCAGTTGTTATTTTTTTAGTATTTTTGATTGTTGTGAATATATAATTATATTAATTGCAACTTTTAGATAGTATCGCATTTTCTTTAGTTTAATTATTAATTTTTTTTCATAATTTGGAAATGCTTCAAATAAACTGTATTGCACGCAACTGATTTATGTTCCTAAAATAATAAAAAACTATGAATTATAATAGATGTTTTGTAAAAATGCTTAATGCTTTTTTGATAATTACTTGTAGCATAGTATTCTCATTCCATTGCTTTGCCGATAAAGCAGGAAGCATAAAATCGGTAGAGTTCCCCGGCGACAAGAAAATATATTTCGGTCCATTGCTGGAGAACCAAACCTCAAGAATGCGCTTTGCCTTCGCTAATTATTTAACAGATAGAACGCTGTTAATGTATAATAAAGCACCGACTTACATAAAAATGCAAAGCCCGAATTCGCCTCTGATTGATATTGAAAGTTTTGACACGGCTGTAGCGACGGTGTTTCCGCTTGTAATGTCTCCAGCCCTGCCTTATGATACTCTGACGATGGCGTTTAATACCACGCCCGCCGCTCCCGCAACGCTTGGCAGAAAAGAGGCTATGCTTATACTCGGTATGGTGCCGCAGGATGATACGCTAACTCCAATTATACTTGATACTTTCTACTTGATAGGCAAAAAAACCGATCTGTATATAGACTGGTATGATGATATACTGAACTTCGATTCGGTTTTTGTCGATAGAGAAGCATATAGCATTGAATGGAAAGCGAAGAATACGACTACAGATGGTAATTATCAGCAATTAAATGCACTTGCGCAGGAATACAGCCTGCTCTCCCCGATGCAGCATGCAGAGGATGAATTTGTTATTGAGCAAAAGCAATATCCATTGGCATTTTATCAAGGAAACAGCAGCGTATATCAGGCGTGGGATATGGCATATAAGCCATTGGATGCGAATGCCGATTCGGCAATGCTGTATCTTCTGTTCAAGCCTGATGCCGCCAATGATCCCGACAGAATTGATACTGCAAAGCTCAAGCTAAAAGGCATTGGCGTATATCATTCGCTGGACATTGTGCGGTCGGAAGCCGATATAATTGCCGATACCATTAACTTTGGGGAGCTGCGAATTGGCTCAAGCAGGGGTGTGCAGGTTGCGCTAAAAAATTCAGGCAATATCAATTATGGATTGAAAAATCAGATGGTGTATGATGAATATGATGATTCACCTGATGCTAATTTCCATATAATTGAGCCATTTATGGATGGTATCCCTGTTTTGCTAACAGGCGACACCGCCTCGTTTGCGATAACATTCTCGCCCGACAAAAAAGGCAATTGTTATGCAAGATATATATTGAAAAATAATTTTATAGACAGACCTGTACATTCGGCGTCGAGCAAGGATTATGAAAAAATATTCATTTTGAAAGGCGTTGGCGTTGAACCGATACTGAGCGTAATTAGCGATACTGTTGATTTCGGAAATGTGAGCTATTCCAACTCCGACGAAACATGTCCTGCCGAAAAGGACACGGTTATAACTATCGAAAATACCGGAAATGCAGTGCTGATTATAAGCAATATCCTATCGGAAAACGCTTTATTCAGGCTGGATAAAACGAATTTGTCAATACCTGCAAATGGCACCGCTAAATTAAAAATTACCTATATATCTGTATATCCAGAGAAAAAAAACACTGCCCGCCTTCTGTTTATAACCAACGAAATTAAAAGAGATACGTTCGTAATGACTTTGATTGGCAACAGTATTTCGCCAATAAGTGCGAACCTGCATATTCCAGCACTGAAAAATAAGCCGGGGACACAGCTTAAAGTGCCGATAATACTCAAATCCGAGAATGATGCGGTCAGCAAATATGCGAAAAGCTACAGTTTCAATTTGGCGTATAATCCGTCGCTGCTCGGCTATTATAACAGGATAACATTGAATACGGCGAGTGAAGGCTGCGAGCTTGATATTGTCGAGGAAAAAGCAGGTTTATTATCTGTAAAGACAGAGACTTCCGACAATAAATTTTTGGCTAATGACACGCTGCTTTGGATAAATTTTAATACATATTTAGGAAATCTGCCCAGTACCGAGATAGCCGTTCAGAACGCAGAGGTTGGCAATGGGAATTGCGATGATTTTATGCGCCTGCAAGTAGAAAATGGCAAATATTCCATCGATTCGATTTGCGGGCTTGAGTACAAGCTTAACGATGCTCCTAAGTCTAAATATGATTTTAGGATTTTATCGACCCAGCCAATAGCGGATAATCTTGAGGTCGAATTTACTACAATCATGGAAACAGCTTGCAGAATAGAAATCTTTAATGCGTTTGGCAAAAGGCACTTGGAGAGTGATTACTGGCTTCCGGCTGGCTCATACCAAAAAAGCATTGATATTTCCACCTTGCCTTCCGGCATTTTTGTAATACATTTCAGCTCCTGCATGTATCACAAACCCCTGTCCTTTGTGCTTGTCAGGTGAGGCTATGAAGTTTGCTAATAAAACCTGATTGTATTTGGAATTATTCCTGTTTTGTAGGTATTTTTTATGATGCTTGGGCTGGACAAGCTGTATACCATTAGATTGCCTGCAGTTTGATAATCAAAAGCGCTCGCCACCCAAAGCTCGTTTCTATCGTGATTTATTGCAATTGCCGACCACATGTCCTTGCTTTTCTCATTTTTTATCAACTCCCGAGGCACGGCATTCGCATCATCCAGCGCAATATAGTTTACGCCAGCCGAATTGTTGGCTATCGTATTTATGGAACTGCTGAGGTAATACAAGGTATCTGAATTTTTATTTAAGCAAAAATCATAAACCATCGTCTTCCATTCCCGTAATTTTTCCATTGTTACGGCATCGTATTCAATTATGCCGCCAAAGTCCTTTTTGCTGGGTAATTCCCAGTAAGCAACATATATTTTTCCTTTGCCGTCAGCCCAAATTCTGTTGGGATTATTGCCTGTTTTAATGTTGTTGACCTCAGTTTTCGTATCCAGATCTATTACCGAAATGGTAGAGGCTTTTGGATGATAGAAGTGCAAATCGCCGTAACCGCTGTTAACCACATATAGCTTGTTGTCATATAGCGCCATGCCTTCAGGATGCGAGCCGACCTGTATTTTAACGCCAGTAAGCTTCAATTTTTCAGGATTAAACCCGTATACATAAAAATCATCATTTGACTGCTCAATATAGGTTGTAACGTATGCCAAAGTATCTGAAATAAAAACCATTTTTCGAGGCCATACGTTTGCAGGAAAATATATGCGGCCAATGCTGCGCCCAGTGTTCATCGAAAACGCCTCAATTGTTCCCGTTTTTGAAACGGCGATATAAGCTATGCTGTCGCGCAGAATCAAGTCATTAGCAATATCACCTGTTTTTTGTCCGGAATTTGCTTCGGAAAAATAATTGTCGGAGTAGCTGCCTGTTTGAAAATCAATCCTTGTAATTGTCGAATTATCGCTGCCTTTAATACCTTCGCAAAGTATTACCGCTCCACTTTCGCCTGCAATGAAAGTACCGCCTCCTGATGAATCGGGTTCATCAACACATCCTGCAAATAAAGCCGTTACAACAATTATTAATACTATTCTGCACATAGTTTTATGATTTTTTTTTAATAAATACTGCAAATAAGCAATTCTCAAGTTGCAATTTAACTATTATTTTGTATTTTTGCACATCGTATTATTAGTTGAAATATAGCAATGTTCCTAAAAAGAAATCATATTACTGTTCTATTTTTCTGCCTCATGTTGGCGCTTGGCAGCTGCGAAGACCCTATTCCCAAAGATTATGTTGAATACAAAATCGTGGAGGCGCTGCTTGTAATAGATGAGCCGATACGCGACATCCGCATAACTAAAACTCTGCCGCTTTTCGATGAATACGATTATGAAAAAGCATTAATTTCAAATGCAAAAATTATAATTTCGGAGGGAGATAATAAATTTGAATTGCTGTATCGCCATTCTGATAG
>JAVBOP010000112.1:0-5082 GCA_031550405.1 Kapaibacterium sp. (SeqCode) | reverse complement strand
TCATGTATTTTTAGTTATTTAATTTTGAGAATGTTATCTTTCGATATATTTCTATCTTTTTTTTCATTTTTCAAAGAGAAAGTATCTATTTTTAGATAACACTCTTTTTGGGGTATTTATCAAATATTTATGATTTTTTTTTTATAATTATATATCTTCTAATTGCACCTTACCTCTGAAGATACGATAAATTGCGATAGTATAACCTATGACCACAGGCATGCCGATACATGCAATAATAAGCATAATTTCCAGTGTTTGCGACGAGGAAGCAGTGTTATATATCGTCAAATTATTGTTGATTTCTGGAGTAGCCACAAGCCAATTGGGAAATAAATTTATTGCTATGTTCGATATATATAATACGGTTATGAGCGATGACAGCACAAATGACAGACCTATCTTATTTTTTTTCAACATAATCGGAATGGCAAAAAACAATGCCTTTATGCCAAAATTTATGGGTACGAAAGTCGCTTTTTTTTCAGCAATATGCAATACATCAAAAGTGATAAGCAGGGACATTATGACAAAAACAGGCAGGGCGATTTTTGCATATAGCATCGCTTTTTTTCGTGTTTTTTCATAGAGTTCGCCGCTTGATTTCATCGTTGCATAAATTGCTCCGTGCATGGCAAAGTAGAACACGCCGAGCAGACCGACCAAAACAGGCAGTGGAGTAAAGAGCTGGAAAAAATTGATGTTGATATTTCCGGCGGCGTCTATTGGCATTGGCAGCAGGAAGTTGCCGACCGCAACCCCAAGCACGAACAGGATGATGATGCTTGACGCGGAAAATGCGATATCCCAAGTCTGGCGCCATGTTGTGCTGGATTCCTTGTTCCTGAATTCGATTGAAACGGCGCGGAATATGATGCCGACAAGCAGCAATATCAGTGGTATGTAAAAGCCTGAAAAAATTGAGGCATACGCTCCTGGGAATGCTGCAAACAGCGCTCCGCCCGCAGCCACAAGCCATACCTCATTACCGTCCCAAAACGGTCCAATGGATTTCAGAAGTATCTGGCGGTCATTCTCTTGCTTGAATGATATACAGGATGCTCCTATGCCTAAATCGAAGCCGTCCAAAACAGCATAACCTATAAATAATACTACAATTAGTATAAACCAAACAGTGTTTAAGTCCATATCAAGTCCTTATCTTTATATTTAAATTTTCTTAAGTATCGAAGGCGCTACACCCAGCCGTAACGGCTGCCTATTCAATCTCACGAACAGCGGTGGTGAGATTTGGTTTTTAATTATGAATATTTTTTAATAATACCTGTGTGGTTATAGAGATTGGCAAAATGGCAACCTCTATAAAACCATCATGATAACAACGGCTTAGCACTTAATAAATTGCATAATGATTGCATTTTCAGGGGCAGCTTTGGTTGGAAAAGCTATCAGGCGTTTTATTCTCACTATTGCCATTGCATTAGTTCGGCGAGCGCATACTGGAGCTCCCGCTCTACTTCCAAAAGTCCGGTGGTTGCATCGTAGTACAAAGATATTTCGTGGGTGTAATCAATAAGGGAAATGTGTCCGCTATTCAGCGCCTTGTCCAGAAAGTCAGAATTATTAATAGATTTTAATATTTCGTGGTAGTCATTGATAAGAGCCTCAAGGCTTTTTGCCTTCGTATATAGAATCTTTGCCATGCTGCGGTATTGCAATTTTGCATCGTTTTCCACTTCCTGCGCCGCCAGTATTTGCAGCTCTGCATGTTTTACTGCATTTCTGTTTTCCCAAAGCGGAATGGATATAATCGAGCCAATACCCTGCATTGTACCGACAGATGTATGCTCACTTTTATAACCCAATGCAAATTTTGGAAGATTCATTGCACTATTTAATTTTCGCTGCTGTTTGCTAATTTCAATTTTCTGAGAGAGTACCTGTAATGCTAAGTTGCCTGATTCTAATGACTTATACCAGCTGTCAAAATCATTGGGCAGAGTATAGGCAGGATATTCGCCACCATTAAGCTCCACGCTTTTGCCGCCATTCATTCGCATAAGTTCGCCAAGCAGCTCGGTGCGAGCGATAGCATTATTTTCCGTTTCCCGACGTATGTTCAATAAATTAAGCAGTTGCTGATTATACTCCACAATGGTAATATCGCCTTTTTCATATTTCTCCCTGCACGCCTGCACAGTCGTTTGAACATGCCGCAGCCGCTTGTCAAACTCCATCGCCAGCGCATTACAGTGAATTATATCAATACAAATCTTGCGCGCCTGAAGCAATATAGCCCTGCACTCAACCTCATACTGCGTATTTGCCTGCAATGCCTTGCTATCAGCGATATCTCGCCGATACGAATATGCCGTTGGAAAGTCAAAACCCTGCATAATATTGAACTCAAGAACGCCGCTTTCATCAGGCGCACCGCTCCACAAATAATTCAGCTCCACTTCCGGATTCGGCATATATATGCCCGTTCTGCCTTCCATTTTTGCGGCATCTGCATGTTTGCGCAGCGCTATAATAGTGGTATTATTTTGCTCTATATTTTTCAGAACTGCATCAATATCTGGTATTTGGCTATACATGCCTTGCGAGCACAACATCACCATAATCAAAGTGATCAGTAATTTCATATCTATTTCTAATTTTGTTTTAATAAAAGGCACATACCTTTGCCTTGCACTCCATGTAAACAACATCCATAATAACGCCTTACAAATTGCGGGCAAACTGGCGACAAATTTCAAATCAAATATGGTATGTTATACTTTATTAAGCATCTTCAATCCAATAATGTTATCCTCTGATATCGCTATTATATTCATTTGTGAACACAAATAACCTGATTTAAATTATAAAAAAAGCTACCTTGCGATGAAGATAGCTCAAGCTTTCATAGTTGGATAATGCAAAAAACTATTTCATATTAAATCAGAATAGCCTGTTGCTTTTCAATTATTTACTAATTTTCTGGCGTATTTTCTTATCTGACATGCCGCGCAAGTAATATAATTTGGCTCGACGGGAACGTCCTTCTCTAATGACGGAAATACTTTGAATCATCGGGGAATGCACAGGAAAAGTCCTCTCGACGCCAACACCATTAGAAATTTTTCTAATTAAAAACGTTTCGTTAATTCCAGAGCCACGCCTTCCAAGCACAATTCCCTTGAAATTTTGAATGCGTTCTTTCTCGCCTTCTACAACTCGAACAGCAACATTTACCTGATCGCCCGGCTTAAAATTCGGAATGCTGGCAAAATTATCACCATCTTTATCTTTGCGAAACTCGGCAGCTCGTTCAATAGATATCTGATTGATTACATCAAGCATATTCATTATATGTTTCCAATTTTTATTTTACAAGGTTACAAATATACACAATAATTTTTTCTCAGCAAAATAATTTTATACGATGCTATATACATGTTTTGGAAACTGTCAGATTAGGCAGGTATCCATTTTTGGAGTATATTTTGTATTTTTGTTGTTTTCAAAAATTAATCGCAGTTCAGCCATATCATACCATATATTTATTAAGCATATACAATGAAAACACTAACCGAACAAAATAACTTTTTGGCAATAGAGGAAAAATATTCCAACTACAATAATTCTGACATAGTTATCGTGTCTGCACCTTATGAACACACCGTTACTTATGGTGGCGGTGCGAGTGCGGGTCCTAATTCCATAATTGAAGCAAGCCACTATGTCGAGTTCTACGATGATGAATTTGACAGGGAATTATGTTTTGAGCATGGAATTGCAGCTCTGCCAGAATTGGATTTTACAAATTGTCATGACCAAGCTATGCTTGCTAAAATAGAGGAGCTTACAGACAGACTTATAGATGATAATAAATTTGTAGTTATTTTAGGTGGCGAGCACACTATTGCTACAGCTCCCATAAAATCTCATTTCAAAAAATATCCCAACATGTCTGTGCTGCATTTTGACGCTCATTCCGATTTGCGAGACGAATATCTGGACTCAAAATATTCTCATGCTTCTTTTATGGCTCGTGTTTGCGAATTTTTTCCTCCAGAGCGCATTACGCAGGTCGGCATCAGGGCGCAGTGCAGGGAGGAAGCCGATTTTATAAAAGCTACTAATATTCATACTTTTTACGCTTCAGCGATACGGCGAGGACTGCACGGCAGCTACTGGCAGCAAGCGGTTGCGGATACATTGGCTGATGAAGTTTATGTAACATTCGATATTGATTATTTTGATCCTGCAATAATTCCTGCAACAGGTACACCTGAACCTGACGGTTTTTCGTATAATGAAACACTGGATATTTTTAGGATTTTGAGGCGTCAGGGCAAGCGAATTGTGGGTTTTGACCTTGTCGAGCTTGCCCCGATAAAAGGCTTGCATCATCCAAACCTGACTGCTGCCAAATTAGTATACAAAATATTAAACATCTCATTTTGTTGAAATTGAGTTTGTTTATGAATTTTTATTAATAAAATTGATTGTGCTATGGAAATAAAATAAATGGATATTTTTCTATTGCCTGTAATTTTTAAGTAGCCTCATACGTTTATATTGTGTTTATCCACTTGTATTCGGACAATATAATTTATACCGCTGGTATTTTATTTCTGCTGCTCTGCATTGCAATTATTGGTTATAAAAAGCGCTCTGCCGCCTATACTATTATTTTTCGTGAAAAAATTCTTGATGAAAAAAAAATCAATAAGCATAACAGGCAATATTTGCTGTATCTTGCTATTTTAATAATAGTTACTGCATTGTCTCTTGTATTGTATGATATTGTAAATAATAATGAATTAAAGCAAAATACTTCTCAAAATGAAATAATTTTTCTGCTTGATATTTCTAATTCTATGAATGTGAAGGACATAGGAATGGCGAGGCTGGAAGCTGCCAAAAAGGTGATAATCGACATTTTAAAGCGCTTGGAACATGCGGATTTTTCAGTAATTATATTTGCCGCAGAGCCGCAAACTATCATTCCAACAACGCAAGATGTGGATTATTCTATAAAATTAATCCGTAAAATAAGTACAAAATTCATAGAAAATCAAGGTACGAATTTGTCATTGGCAATAGAGAGTGCTGTCGCTAATTTTTCTAATG
>JAVBOP010000017.1:0-9890 GCA_031550405.1 Kapaibacterium sp. (SeqCode) | reverse complement strand
CGGCACTGTCAAATCGGCTTGCCATGCCTATGCAAAATCAACTTCGAGCTGCTGTGATGGCGGCAAGAGAGCAGCTTTACCGCGCCGATGCGGACGGAAGCACCGCAGTATTTGCGAGATTTTGTGCGAATGCTGCAGGAGTCCGAGAACGAACGGCATAGCGGCCAGCGGCATCGGTGGCAATTAATACATGCCATTCCGCTGCCGCACAACCCAAGCCTTGTTACGAAAATATTAAATAATTTTATTCACAATTTAAATATTAAGGAAATAAATATGATAAAAATAAATCTGAAAAAACTTTCAGTTTCATTGCTGCTTGCAGCGGTAATGTTTTCGATTTTTAATATAAACAGCGCGTGGGCGCAGCCACCGTGCTATGGTGATACTAATGCAATACCAGAAGTTGTTACAGTTTATTTGGGACATGAATGTTATATGCAGGCATCCTACTGTGCAACTGTTGTAGGACAAAATGGGATTAATCCTTATGTATGGATTGACAACATTATTTTTGTAGGAAACTGTAGAGATTTTGAGAATGAATTTGATGAAAATCCTTCTTCATTTTTCCAGAAAGCAATGCGCGCAGTTGTAATACATAATCCATGGGGAATGTCGCTACCCAATTGCGATGACGACCCTGAAAAATATACACATTTTATGCTTGGATATTATTCCTGTCTTGGCGAATGGCAAGATGTATGGATTGATTATCCTGACATATTTGGAAGGTCTCGCCTACCTTGTAATGGTTATGATGTTGGTGATCCGAGATATGGCGATAGAAGGTGTGTAAGTATGTGTGAATTGTGTTGGGATGAAAATGATGGTATTGTAAATAATATTCTATATACAACTCCAGCAGATACTAATGCTCAATTACAATGCAATCCGCCATGTGTAAATCTTTGCCGTTAGATAAAATTTATTTATCCCCATGCCACTCAGGCGTGGGGACTTTTTAATATTTATATAATAAAAATTCAATAAGAGGAAAAAACAATGAAAAAAATATTAATGCTAATACCAATAATGCTTATATATACCATATCTGTATATTCGCAGGAGGGAAAAGATTTTGAAATGGTATATCAGATGCCTGATACAGGTAAGACAGCGGATGGTGGTTATATATATATTCAAAAGGATATGAACATGAACATATATGTTACTGAAAATTATTTATATCTTAGTAGTATATACGACTATGTCAGAGTTGATAAGCAAGACGATATAAAAAGATATGGCAAATTTTATTATACTCTTGATAACAATGAAATCATTTTATCATGGCCACAGTATATCGAAAAGGTACAAGATAACTTTTGGATGCTATCTAATGATAATTTTATAATTTTTAAAGAAGGTATTGATAGCACAGTATTTTTAGATACTCTATATAGAAGAGAGGTAACCAAATATTCAGTTGGTAATTTAGGTGATTATATATATGCCTTTAGCACATCGCAAATACTCAATGTATATGATCCAGGAACAGGCACTACCGAACCTCACATAAACGATATATATTTATATAAAATCAATGCTAATACACGACAATACGAAGACAGTATAGAAATAAATGGAGTAACAGATAGCATTATATTAAAATCTTATTTGGGTCTTCAATTAAGTAATAGCTTTATAGACAATAACGATATTCTTTGGATGGGCTGGGGGTATAACCCACCATACAAGCCAAGCAAAGAAGGTAAGTCATATAATAACTTGATAATTACTTATGACACAAAACAAAATTTTATAAAAGAATCTTTTACTATACATGATGCTAATCAAATTCTTAATACTAATGATAAAGTAAATATTTTGTCTTGGAGTGCCTTTAAACAAAAGCATCTAACAACTTTTTTAGTAGAAACAGAAACAATTATGGATGTGGATACAGTACGAAATTTTATAATATTAACCCATAAAAATTCAAAATGGGATACAATATCTATAGCAGATGCTCTTGCTTTGTTAAACAATTCTAATGTTGAGCCCAGCTTATTGCATAAATGGAGCGAAGATGAATTAGTGTTGGAATTTAATCCGCAAGATATGCAAGATAATGTCGAAGGTTCTATAGATAATCGTAACTTACTTATTTATAATATAGATACAGAAAATTGGCAGAAATTTGTATTGCCTGCTTCCATATTTGGTAAAAAGCTCAAACTTACTGGTAGTGCTAAAGACAAGTTTTTTTATGATGTTGCTAATTGGAATGGCAAGCATTATTTTTCAACAAATGCTGGAGTGTGGGTATATAATCCAGATGTAAGTATAAGCGATGATATAGAAGCGAGCATAATCCCCGACCTGTGGATACGTAAACTAACTCCCAACCCAGCCACCAGCAGCGTAAATGTGAATATCATGTATTACCCAAGCGGCATATATGGCAATGACTTAGAGGTAGGCTTGTATAACTATATGGGCGAGAAGGTAATAGATCTGACGCCTCTCGGCACATACACAGACCACAACCATACATGGGAAGCCACTTTCGACATCCCGAAACGCTTAGCCGGCGGCATGTATTTCTTGAATGTCCGCAGCGGCGACGAAAGCCGCACCAAAGGCATCGCCATTTATTAATTTTTATTAACAATCCTGTAGAGCCGTTGCATGCAACGGCTCTTACGCTTTTTTTCATGTGTAATTTGTTCATGAAACTGATATGATTTACAAAATTAAATCACGAATATCCACTTTTTCTAGAGCTGGTTGTGTATGTTGGCAATACTTTTGTATTTTTGTAATGACTGCATTATAATATCTAAATGACCAATTAAAATGAAAAAAAATTCATCAAGACCCAAAATGCGGGAGCAGGAACCAAGCCAACGCATAAATAATTTTAAGGAAGTTAACCTCGGATATACTGAAGAAACAGCTCGTGCGGAGGCAGAACGGTGTTTGCAGTGCAAAAAGCCGCTGTGCGTGAATGGCTGTCCCGTGTCGGTGAAAATACCCGAATTTATTGATGCAATAGCAATGGGCAATTATGCTAAGTCTGCGGCAATACTTAAGATAGACAATGCCTTGCCTGCTGTATGCGGTCGCGTATGCCCTCAAGAGGAGCAGTGTGAAAAGCATTGTATTCTCGGTAAAAAGGGCGAGCCAATCGCAATAGGCAATTTGGAGCGCTATGCTGCCGATTGGGAGCGGAATAATATTGGTATCCAGCCGCCAAGACCCAATGCCAAAACGGGATTTCGGGTGGCAATAGTCGGTGGCGGTCCTGCAGGACTGAGCTGTGCAGGCGATTTGATACAAATGGGACATGCCGTTACGGTGTTCGAGGCGCTGCACGAGGTGGGTGGCGTGCTTATGTACGGCATACCTGAGTTCCGATTGCCAAAGGATATAGTGCAAAAAGAGGTGAAGGCTTTAGAGCAGGCTGGCGTTAAGTTTGTTAAAAATTATGTGGTTGGCATGATAGAGACAATAGATGAACTGCTTGCACGTTTCGATGCTGTTTTCATTGGTGTCGGTGCCGGTCTTCCATATTTCCTTGACATACCGGGCGAGCATCTTAACGGCGTATACTCGGCGAACGAGTTCCTTACCCGTGTGAACCTTATGAAGGCTTATGATTTCCCTGCTAATGATACTCCCATACTGAACTTTCGTGATATGGATATAGCCGTTTTTGGCGGCGGCAATACGGCGATGGATTCTGTGAGAACAGCCAAGCGGCTTGGTGCAAACCGTGCCATGATCTTATACCGCCGCACAGAAGCTGAAATGCCTGCCCGTATTGAGGAGATAGCCCATTCCAAAGAGGAAGATATTGAATTTATGCTGCTGGTGTCGCCGATTGAATTTGTTGGCGATAGAGCAGGTATGTTAGAAGCGGTTACGATACAGCGAATGGAGCTTGGCGAGCCTGACGCTTCCGGCCGCCGCAAGCCGGTACCCATACCTAATGCTATTGAGACGATAGAGATAGATGCTGCAATAGTGGCTATTGGCAACGGTTCTAACCCGATTATCAGCAAGACCACACCTGATTTAAGCGTGAATAAATGGGGCAATATTTTGGTGGATGAGGCGAGCATGAAAACAAACAAGCAGGGAGTGTTTGCCGGAGGCGATATAGTTACGGGCGGAGCAACGGTAATACTTGCCATGGGAGCGGGGCGTACCGCCGCCCGTGCCATAGACCAGTATCTGCACGAGCACCAGCAGTGGACAGAAAAAGACATCAAATATTCAGAATGGTAGGCAGCTTTCTGAATAAAAATTAATAAATGGCATTTTGGGTTTCAAACTAACCTCAAACCTCATCACTTAATTGTATTGAGTAAGTTGCAAGCTTAATAGCGAAGCTTTGTTTTCAAACAATTGATATCTAAGCATACATGAATTAAAGGATATTATCAATACAAATAATGATTTTTTTTAATAAATGCTGCGTTAGAATGTTGTTTATTTTCAGTAGCTTACTATGATCATATCATTCCACCTTACATCCAAGCGCTGGATTTTCAAATTAAACATTTCGGTGGATAGATGCGTTTTCCAATACGTGTACAGCTTTTCCAATTTATCCGCCACATTATCTGTTCGACCAAAAAGTATAGGCAAATTCGAGTCCGCCAAATGCAATTCATAGCTCCTGTTTTTATTATCATATCTTATTTCAGAAATGAGGTTGTTGTATTGAGGCATGGTATTTTGCATTCCATCAACGATGAGTAATGCTCCTAAAAGCGCACCATTATTGACTTTACCGTTAAAATAAACATTGGTTATGATGGGCAAATCGCTAAATTCCTTATAAAGCCGATAAGGAATAATTGTTCCATATTTATCTACAAATTCGGTTTCGCCGCGTGGATTTATGACAATTGCAACGGGAAAACGTTCGGTAATTTCTATGCCAAGAATGCCTTTCGAGTTAAACCAAACATCGGCATCTGCAATATATGGATTAGATTTTAGCTTTTCTTTAATTTGGAATAAATTGATACCTTCCTGTGGAACATTTATTATTTCGGAGCTAATTATATTATTTATTTCAGAGTTAGTTAAAATCGTATTGCCGCTTATTTTTATATTTTGTATTGCCTGAATTTTGTACCACTTTATCGAAAAAACAGACAGCAGCGCAATTAATGACAGCAGTAAAATCAGCGATAGTACTGACTTTGTTTTACTTTTTTTAATTGCTGCTACTTTGCTGTATAATGAATCTGCTTCTTCCATCTGTCGATAATTTAATAAATAATATTATTTACAAATTTAACTGACTTTCCCCATTTTTCAAAATTCTAAGAGAATAGAGTATTTTATGACTTAATTTTGCACAGAGGGAGATACTCCATCATATTGACCTTCTTCCATTCTTTCTATTGCACAACATTATTGCTAAATGAACGTATAATAAATTTGCTAAAAATATGAATGTATTAGAAAGTATTTTTATTGCCTTTGATTCGGTTCGAGCTAATAAGCTGCGTTCCTTTTTGACTTTGCTGAGCATATCTATCGGGGTATTCGCTATCACCGGTGCAGGTGCGTTGGTCGAGTCTATCAACGGCACTGTTACGGGCGAGCTTGAGGCGATGGGAGAAACTACATATTATGTGCAACGGATGCCGCTAATAAGCCTTGGGGGCGGAAATTGGAGGAA
This sequence comes from Kapaibacterium sp. (SeqCode), assembly GCA_031550405.1. GTDB lineage: Bacteria > Bacteroidota > Ignavibacteria > Kapaibacteriales > UBA2268 > JAVBOP01. Next base: position 4,243 of record JAVBOP010000017.1, on the reverse strand, counting down.
ATATGAAGCGAGAAAACCTCTTAACTATAAGCAATTTAAAGAGCTTGTCAAATATTCCACTATACCGGTAAGTGCTACTGTTGCTTCGCAGCGTGGTGGTATAGTTGTCAAATATCTTAATGAAAAGACCGATCCGGATGTTGTATTGGCTGGAGCTGATGAGTCGTATATCCCACTGTTTAATCTTGAAATTAACGCAGGCAGGCAGTTTTCCAGAATAGAAATTGAAGCAGGCGAGCGTGTTGTTGTGGTTGCCAATGACGTGCTCGTGAAAATTTTTCGCAAGGATGAAAATCCTATCGGCAAGACTATAAAAATAGCTAATCATAACTATACAATCATTGGTACGCTTCAGTCGCGAGGTGCTATGATGGGGCAAAGCCAAGATAATTATGTGATTATTCCGATAACTTGTTATTTAAAATATTTCGCAAAAAATCCATGGGATAATGATTTGACAATAGCTTTGCGAGCTCCGGATAAGACTTCAATGCAGGCATCAATGGACGAAACTATCGGTATATTGCGCAGCATTAGGAATTGCAAGCCGTGGGAAGAAAATAGTTTTGAAATAGAGGATAATTCATCTATCAGCGAACAATTTATGGGAGTTACAAAATATTTGACATTCTTCGGCATTGCCTGCGGATTGATTGCGCTGGTTGCTGCTGGCGTCGGCATTATGAACATCATGCTGGTTTCTGTGAAAGAACGAACGCGTGAAATAGGTATTCGCAAGGCAGTTGGAGCCAAGAGCCGCACCATATTGCTGCAATTTTTGGTTGAAGCTGTAACCTTATGCCAAATAGGCGCATTAACAGGAATCGTGGTTGGAGTTGTCATTGGTGCAGGCTTTGGTGCAGCCGTAGGAATGCAGCTTACAATACCCATCACATGGATTATTTTCAGTATCTTGATTTGCTCCATACTCGGGATAATATCCGGCGCCTATCCTGCATGGAAAGCCGCCAACCTGAATCCAATAGACGCTTTAAGATACGAATAATGAATTTTTTTTCATAAAACAAGTCGACTTTTCCTTATATTCCTTTTCTGAAAATGTATGATGCAGGTTAGAGCTTACTGCTGATTTTTTTTATATTCTATATATACTGTTATATGAGCAGAAAAAAATTGCAATTATTCATAAATCGCTATTTTTTCACAATTATTTTTAATGCTTTGCCATTATTAATGCGGACAAAATATGTGCCTTGCGTGAAATTAGCGGTGGAAATTGTTGCTCTTTCGCTATTGGCTTGGAGGTTTAATAGCTTATGCCCATTAATATCTATAACATCAATAGTCTCATTGCCTTGCAAGCCGTTTATGACAAAATATTCATTTATCATATCGGGCGAAATATATATGTTGCTTAACTTATTATCATATATACTACTTACATCATTCAAAAATAAAGTGTCCGTATTTTTTAATTGAGATGTTGCAATATTATAGGGCTTGTGATTTGCGATATTAAAAGTATAATTTGTATATTCATTACGCGTAAAAACCGATTTATTGCTAATATGCTGCACGGTTAATAAATCAAATTTAATTTTGCCTGCATCATCACTTTTCGCTGCTATGGTTCTATTGCCATCAATAACAATGCTTATATCAGTATTTTTAATAGGTTCATCATTAGCTTTGTCTATTAAAAATAATTCATGCAAATTGCCGTAAGTAACCTCCATATATCCTGCTTTGCTGCCAAGATGATGAAACACAGGCGGATCTATATTTACACCATCACCCAATTCCGTGTCAATCATTTTATTGTTATAAGTATTGAAAGGATAATATCCAAGGCGAACAGGTTTGAAATGTTTGTCATAATTATTAATTTTGTTCGATAGAAATGGCTGTTGCTTCCTACTCCATAAGATGAACCGAAATTAATTAGTCCAACATTTCCGATTAATATATTATCCTCAAAAATAGCAGGTGCAGGTAAAACGGTATCAAGCGAGAGCGATTGCCCATTGATTTCTACAGCCGAAATATCAAGTTCAACTTTATTAAAATTAATATTATCGTAGCTTAAAAGCTCGGTTTTCACCACATTGCGGCGATAATAAACGCCCTGATTCTCATGTCCAGTGGCAGTCCATATACCACGTGCCGTTGGACATCCAGCCCATGCCTTAACTACAATTGTATTGTCCTCATAAACGCTATTGCTGTATGTTGTGCCGCCATAAAGCGTATAACGCACGCCTGCGATACCTGATAAGCGGGCATATTCGGTGCTGCGCTGCTTCGGAGCTGTACCATGTATGTATATGAAATTATTGCTAATTACGCTGTTTGAAGCCCAACTTGTTCCAACAGGATTATAGCCCATTCCAAACATTTTATTATATTCCACGCGATCGCTATCATTTACAGCTATCAGGAACGAATTTGTCGCATAACTATCGGAATATACCTCATTATGATGTTTATGCCCGCTGCCCATAATGCCTTGATGGCGAAAACGGCGAACAGAATTATACGCAATTTCATTTTCCTTATTCGTGCCAATAACCATCGCTTTTATGCCCTGATGCCTGTTATCAACCTCCGAGCCTCTATCAATAATAACATTGTGATGCGTATTGCCATTTCCAGCAATCATGCCCGAAACGCTCGCACCATAATAATCCACAGTTACGCCCGCAACCTCATTATATGATTCTGCTCCCATGTGATTTAAAAACAGCGGATTAAAACCAATGCCAATATAGCCCATGCCGCCATTCGCACCTTGCTTGATGATGCCATTAAATATTTTCGCATTTTTATAGTTCCAAAGTCCCGCCCTGATGCCAAAAGAAGCCTCCTCATTATAGGCATATTTATCCCAATTGTCTGCAAGAACCTTCGGGGTGCCATTGTCATAAATGATAGTATGCCCATTCAAATCAATTTCTATATCATTGGCTTTAATATTTATGGCAAGAGTTGGAACAGTTAAGTCCTTAGTTAAAACATACTTAGAATTACTCTTGGTTAAAGTATATGGTGCATCGCCTGTTAAATCATCTGGAATGCGGATTATATCGCTCGTAAATTCTTTTGTTGTGAATGTATAATCTTGCGAAATTATTAAATTATTTTCATAATTCTGCACCTTGATGCGATAATGATATGTGGTATTAGGCTGTAAGTCCTTTATATAATGAAGATGGTTATAGTAATATGAATCGGACTGCTCGGTAGTTTGCCCATAATTTACATCTGTACCATATTCAATTACCGATATACTTGGCAGGTTAGTGGTAAATCCAACCGCATGAGAATTATATGAGTTATGCTCCCAAAACGCAGCGTCTTCAAATTTCAGCTCATCGCCAAATGTTTCTTTGATTAGTGGCTCTGTATCAGGTGCAAAATGCTCTAAACGGAAATTAAAAAAAAATTCATCATCATTCTTCGGATTCTGAATTTTTTGTGGTGGTGTAAGTGCTGAATATGCAGGAATATATAGTAGTAGTGCAATAATAAATGAATAATATTTCATAATATGTTGTATAGATTGATAATTTACAAATATAGCTATTTTTTGAGGAAGTGCCAGCGAATTTGAAAAAAGGTGTGTAAAATCCTTTTTTATAACAAAGCATACTTATACTTGCCCTATTGCCATACTTTGGACATAAAAATGGTATAAAATAGACAGGATAATAAAAAATAAATTTGATTTTGAAACATTATTAACAAAAATTCATAATATTAGAGATGAAGGAAATTAAAGTTTAGAATAGACCTGTTCCTGAATTTAAATTTTTTGGTATAAAAAATGCTAACTAATTTTTCATAATATCCGATAATTTGTATAATTGGTTTTAATGTAACATAAGTTGTAATAGCATGAAAAATAGAACAGGCATTTTAAAAATATCTCAATTAATGTTAGTAACAGCACTAACGCTGCTCTTTGATAATTTATTGTATTCACAGGGAATTATACCGGCAAGCCCTGCCAATTGGGTGTACCCTGATGCCAATATATCGGCTACAAAATATGTACCGATAAAATCGTATCCGCAAATTCTGGATTCGATGGTCATCAAATGGACATCGGACTATATCAGCGGCGATGTGCAGCTGCTTATAGGCAATATTGTACACAATCCCCGCATAATTGACGATTATTCGGTCTTTCCGTATTCGCCAAATGAAATAGTGGCGGTAACAGGCGACAATCTCATTATATTGAGTGGAGCGGGCAAACTGCTGGCTAATTATGAGCTTGTGG
>JAVBOP010000025.1:0-6721 GCA_031550405.1 Kapaibacterium sp. (SeqCode) | reverse complement strand
ATTTTTGCAAAAGAGATATTGAGAGTTGAAAATTATAAATTATAAATTTAAAATTCATCAAAATAAAAAATATACATTTCGTTAGGCTGCAAATTAGCACTTTTTCACCAAATAACCACATCATGCGACTAATTTACTACCAGCCCCTCCTGCCCAAACTGGTACATAATAGGTTAAGCGGTAAAAATTTTCTAAATTAATTCTTAAATAATAGTAACTTATATGCAACGTAGAGTTTATAGCATCTGTTTTTGCCTATATTTATGAATAAATATTCATAAAATTGCTATACTTAAAATTAGAATTAATATTTTTAAAATTTATAGGTATAATATTACGACAACTCAAGTAAATAGCGTTTCCAATCCAATCAATCCATTGGATAGACACGGACTTCTACATAATGAAGCATTGGATTTCTTTTGGAATAACAGAAATCGTTGTGAAATTTATTTTGAAGATTTTAAAGACGAAGCATTGGACTTAATTGCAACTTTTTATGCAGCTACTAATATCAATCCTGATAATATTGGTGGTGGCTTTGAAACACGAAAAAATTATTACAGAAATTTGGAGACATCAAGATATTATTCTCCACAAGGACTAATTTTTAGCTCTATAAAGGCACAAGAATTATCGGATGAATTATTTCAAAACAGTATATGTAAATTATGAGGGTACTTTTATGCCAAATACTATTGCTCCCATAATAAATAGTGTTATGAGTTGGGAAAACAAACTTCTAACAGTTATTGAGGCTGAAGATATTTCTTTTAATGATCAAAAAGCATTATGGATTCAAAGTTCAATTATGCGGCATAGTGCTTTTTATTGGGCTTCTGATAATGCTAATCCAAGTGGTATTATACATGGTAGTTCTCAAAATTTAGACAGAATTGAAGATTTTCCATATGACACCGAAGGAAATCCTTTAGAACCACCAGTATTACGACCATTTCTTGGAAAGTTGATTATGGGAATAGTAATCGCTTGTCTAGTGGATTCTCAATCTGGCAGTACAACCGCATCTGTTGTTGCAGGAGTTGTTGCAGCGCTTGCAACACCAGCATAAAGCAATAATAGGTGAAAAATGAAAAAGTTAATTTTATTTGCTGTATTCACAGTATTTTTATATAATATTGTTCTGGCTGAAGCTGAAGAAAAAAGAATATTGGCTAAATCAATGCTTGGTATCGAAGCATTAGCCCCACTTCCAATTATTACCAATAATAACCAAAATAATTGGGGGATAGATGCGTTTTATAGAAGGAATATTGATTTATTTCTTAAAAATAATTATTTAACCGCTAATGTAGGGTACATACACTATAATAAAAATCAAAAAATAAGAGATGATTATTTATTTACATTTGGGCTGCTGACATATAATACTTATAGCTTCGCGGATTATTATACCGAAATTAAAATTGGCGTCTTAAATAAAAATCAAAAATCATATTATGATGATTATGGTCATTTTTTTGAATCTTCTGATAGCTTCAAGCCATTAATTAGTTGTAATATAGGAGCTAGTGTTCCATTTCCATTTTTAAATACAAAATTTACCAGATTACATGCAGCTATGAAACTTAGATATGATTTTGATAATAAGATATCTTCTACTATTAATGCTGGTATAACGCAAATGTTTAAATAATTAACTATATTGGTAGTAATTGTAGAGCGATATTGCAAGCAAACCAATATCGCTTTTTTGGCAGTATTCAAAGAACCGCATTTAGCATTAACAGAAATTAATGTAAAAGCACAAATCAAGAAATTTGCGAAAAATTCGAGCTCGCTCGCAGCCTGGACAATTAACAATTATTTAATTGTTGCGGGCAATTTTTTGAATTGGGCAAGCGATGAAGATCAGAATTATATTCCTACCAAAAACTACATCAAAAAATATAAGCGACAGCGAGTTGTGAAGGTAAAATCGCATAAGTTTTTTGAAAAAAAATAGCATCAGGCATTGTGCAATATCAAGCGAAATAGCGCCAGCAGGTGTTGCCAAATCTTATTTGACGTATAACATGTTGAGCGTATGCTTGTTCTTATTCGTCTCGAAAACCAAATAATATGACCCCATCTCCAAAGTGGTAGGCTTAGGGCGCAAAACCAGCTTATACAGTCCACGCTTGAACTTATAGCTCTCGTCGATTTTCAAAACCTCTCCTGTCGGCGTAACGAATGTGCAATAAAAATTCATGTCATTATACGGTATCCTTTGCACCTCGTCGCCGTTGTAATTATATATATATATGGTGATTGGCGTTTCTTCGTCAATGCTGAAAAATATTTCTGTCTCGTAGGAAAACGGATTGGGGTAATTGTATGAAAATTCTTCATTATATGTTTGTATTGCTTGGGTTGGTTGAATTGTGATTATGCCTGATTTTACGGAATCGAAATCTGTCTTGGCGCTGTCGACAGCAAAGAACATCGGGCTTATTTCCAGCTGTATATTGTACTTAGAGTAAAAATCCACTTTTGGGAATATGCTTATTTTGATTTCGAACAATATGCCTGAAAAATTGGGCTGCACGCTGCTGGAACGGACGTGCAGGTTGCGGCTGCCATCGGTATTTACCGTTAGATTGTAGGCGGGAAGCGGGTCAATAAAGCCAAACTGCTGTCCTCCTGCGATGGAAAATATGCTGCATTCTGCGCCAGAAAGCTTTAGAGTGTATTCGATATTTCCGCTAATATTCGCTGTGCTGCCATAGACTGGCAGCGTGATAACGCCCGATTTGGCAATTGTATCATGTATGGAAATTGTCATTTGTTCAGCGTGTAAACCGCAGAACCAGCAGGAGGTTACAAGAAAAATCAGGAGTATATGTCTTCTCATAGAATTATTAATTTTTATTCATAATCGCAGGAATAATTTTTTTATTTTTGCCTGTCTATAACTTACAAATATAACAAAAATATAGGCATATTTCTATGTCCGCATTTTTATTGGATATTGTTAACATAAATCATAACATTTTTTTTATTGTTTTAATAAGCTATAGTAACACAGCATTGATTTACCAGAATAAATCGTGTGGACAGAGCCTGTTTCTATTTTTGCAGGTTATATTTTTTTTCTTTAATTCTGCAAATTCGACTGTATTCGCAATATTTGCAAGCATTGGTTTCATTAGGTGCAAAAAATAAATTTTCAATTTTTTCCTTGTAATTTATCGCATAATCTACTGAATTTTCAAGTAATTGTAAAAATTCGCCCTGTTTTTCGTCTGTTCCTTCCGGAAAACATATTTTTATTGGAGTTTTATAAAAATCTTTATGCGAATTCAATTCCGAAGCAAGATTGTAGTAAACTCCACCTGCTGGCTGAAAATTTTTGTTCTCAAAAATATTTTGCATTATCTTCAGATATATCGGCACTTGCAGCGATTTACCATCTTTTATTTGATTGGCACTCGGTATCGAAGTTGCGCTCGTTTTATAATCAGCTACCACAAAATAGATTTTATTGTCATTTTGTTTAAAATTATAAAGCTCAATTCTATCTATTTTTCCACGAATTTTTATACATTTTCCATAAGAATTTTTTAATTCAATCGGCGAATTTTTCATTCCAAAACTATATTCAAATAAAATGGAAGAAAAATTCCATTGCTTCAATTTTTCAATTTCATTATTAATCCAAAATTCCAATTTCCCATTTTTTCCTACAATTTTTTCAATTTCATATTGATAAATTGGAATATCTACAGGCTTTATTTCATTATTGGCTATCTCAAGTAACTTGTTTAAATATATAGGCTTGTCCTTATCATCTACATCAAAATATTTAAATTCATAAAGAAAATTTTGGGAAAGATTACAGTAATATGAATAAAATTTATATAATATGGAATGCAAATAATTTCCTGTTTCCAAACTGCTTAATGTTTTGTCGAATGTAATTTCTGGCGATATTTTTGCAATATTTTTTGCAAAATATCTAAACGCACATTCAGCGTAAGTTTCGAGTTCGGTTATTGTGTAAGTTTTATTCTTTAAATTTTCTATATTTTGCAACGCTGCGTCGGAAAATGACGAAGTATTTTTTTGCTCATTTAAATTATCAAAAATTCTATTTATATTTTAATCTTGTGTTCCAAAAAATGAATTTTTATTCATATTTATTATTTTATCTGTCAAAATATCAGTAGATTGAGACAAATAAAATATCCATTCTAACTCCTTTTGATTTAAATATGGTATATGATTTTGGCGTATTTCATTAATTGAAAAAACGTTAGAATGGCTATTCGTCGAAATATTAAGCAAATCATCGATAAAAGGCGAGCGGACAAGCTGTTTGCCGGCATCCTCTTTGGGATAAAAAATATAAATTTCATGCTCGCCGGCGTCAAGCTGCTTTTTATTGTTTGTCAAAAATTGATAAAATAAAATACGCTCATTATCGTTATGAATAGCTTCGCTTTCAGGCAATTCTCTGCCGAGAAGCGTGTCGGTTTTAAATGGCATCGGAAATTCAGAATCCACCGCACCGCATAATATCATGATTTTATAGGCAATTCCGCGAGATTGCTCAATCGATGTAATATTAACGCCAAGATTATTTTTTTCACTAATCTGATATTTTTCACCTGATATCGCATTCTTAAATTTATCAACAATTTCGCTCAACTTGTACTTTGCGTTCGGCTCGCACTCTTCTTCAATCTTTGCAAATTCTTCCAAAATATCTATAAATTTATTCAATGATTTCGCATTTTTTTCAATTTCTTCAAGCAATTGAAAATCAGATAAGCTATGGATTTTATTGTAGTTATATATGTTGAAATATTGTTTGTATATATTTTCTACAATCTCAAATTTTGCAAGAATTTCTTGAATTATTTCAAAAAAATCATGATATGAAATTTTGCTGTTTGTAAAATTTATTAATTTGGCAAGTTCAGTAAAAGCTAAATTTGCTTGTTCCAATTCTGCTTTATCTTTTAAAATATTTCTTATTTCAATATCATCAACGCAAATATTATCGATTTTTTTTAATATCTCTTCTGTAAATTCAAGATATTTTTCAAATGATTTTTTCCAATATTCAATACTATTTTTGCCGATTCCGCCCGAAATTCGATATTTTTTTGCAACAGTAGATAAAATTGCGATATTTGGTATTTTATTTTTAATGATTATATTTTCTGAAATTCTCTCTATATCTTTGTATTTCCAATGGTTTATAACAATATTTAACAATGAAAAAATGAAAACAATCGACGGCGAATTAGCAAGCGAAAATCTATCAGAAATATTAATTATCAATCCAGACTCACTGAAAATTTCGCGAAACAAGTCCGAATAAAGCTCGGGTTTTCGCGAACAAATACAAATATCTGATAATTCAACATTTTTCGTTTTGTGCAAATATCGTACTAAATTAGCCAAATTTTTAACTTCGTCAATTCTATCAACCGCTTCAAAAATCTTGACTTGAGTTAAAATTTTAGGATTGTGCAAAGTATGCTCTTCATTAAAAATCCATTTAGTAATATATTCAGAAATTGATAAATTGTCAGAATTATGAATATTTTTCAATAAATCTGTGGAAATTTGATTATGTCCTGAAACCGCCAATCTCCTGACATTACGACTCAAACTTTGAATTTCAGGACCAGAAATATGGGAATAATCGATATTCACGACAGTGGGAATTTTACTCCAAGCAAAGCGCGACACAAATTGAGCTTCAGGGAGCTTAAATTCCGTAAAACCGTAAAATAAAATAACTGTATTTTTATTCGAAAATAGATTGTCAATCGGGAAATTATCCATCGGCGACGGAATGATCGAAGTAAAGAGATTGTCCTGATTTTGGGCTATAATTTTATCAATTTCATCAGTAATTTTGTAGTAAACCGACGGCACATCAAGATAATTATCTCCTAACAATTCCTCATACTTAGCATAAAGTAGCTGTATGTCGTTAAACCGCAAATCACCTGAAGCAATATTTTGTTCACATTCTAAATCATTTTTCATTGTAAATGGCGTAATTCCATCTTCCTTCAAGCCAAGAATTATTGTCATTAATTGCTTTAAAATTGGCAAAGAAATATTTTTTCTGCCGCTTCGATAATATTTTATTTCGACATAATTCGCTGCTTTTTCCATTAGATAGAGTGTTGCAGCATTAGAAATTACTCGCCGATTATTATTTGGAAATGCCTTATTTAAGCAATGGTAAGCAAAATCTTGCAATCTGTAAAAATGCAATTTTTGGGTAGGTTTTTTGTTCTTTTCAAAATTTTTCTGCACAAAATCAAATTTCGCTTTCTGCACATATTTATTAGTCGGCAAAATCAAAATGGCAGATTCGGAAGATTGTTTTTCCACGAAATAATCGAAAAAACTATCCAAATCTGCCGGCATTTTATTGGTGTCAAAACAAGAATTGTAGAGTAGTTGCGCCATAATATATCATTTTTTAATCAATGCTTTTATTCAAAAATAATACATTTTATTGGTATAATTTAATCCTTTCGATTAAGGATAGAAGGTACAATTATTACAAATTTGTAGCGTAATTGCATGAGCATATTGAAGCGACCTCCTCTTTTGTTAATGAATTTGTTAAATCAGATAAAAAATCACTTAATTTTTTAAGATTTTCGAATAATTTGTTAGAAAATTCTCGCTTAAATTTCCACCAAATTTTTTCAGCAGGACTCAATTCGAGACTATACGGCAGCAAAAA
>JAVBOP010000151.1:0-27243 GCA_031550405.1 Kapaibacterium sp. (SeqCode) | reverse complement strand
AGGTTATCTTTATCCTATTTTAAGGTCATCTGCGAATTAAAAATGTATAGAGAAGAGTAAAAAGCCAACTAAAAATAGTTGGCCTTTTTGTATCTTAAAGATTGGTAATTTTGAGTTACTGTAACTTTGTATATAATTCCCGAAAATATTTATAGGTAATTATTAATACTGCAAGGAGTTGGTATATTGATGATGATGATGATTGGGACATCAACGAAAGTAGTATATATTATGATTTTGCCTCAAGAAATGGCAAATATAAATTGGTTGGCTTTGGAATAGCAGGATAAACAAATAACCAATATAACCCTATTAACAATTTAATAGGGTTTCTTTTTAATAAATCCTGTTATTTTTGAAACTCAATATATGCCCATGTACAAGAAACTAATAATTACTATTTTCATTTTTCTATACACATTTTCACTTTTTGCACAAGGTGAGAAGAATACAGCTTTTGGCATACCAAAAGCCAAATCAAAAGCGAAAAGTGAATTCATAATCGAACTAAAAATACTTATTTTTTAAATATGGCATTCTTTCTTGATAAAACACTTATGATATCAAAGAATAATTTAAATTTATTACTTTTACTTTTAATATTATTTTTAGCAGTTGTGACGGTAAAATTAATTCCTTCAAAAAGTTTTTCAATTTCTGATTCAGTGAAAATTACCGCAGGTATTTCTTTTCTTTTACCTTTATAAGATACTTTAATTTTTCCAGCGTCATCAGCTGCTACTTTCAAAGAGGGGTTTTTACTCATTTATATCTTTATATTTTTTATTTTAATTTTCTTATTTTATTATAAATTCCATCGGCTAAACCTTTTAGAATTTCAATGTCATATTTTTTATCAAAAGCTATATTTTTTGGCGAATCTATACATAAAAAACCACCTAATTTTTCTTGTGCTTTTTCATTTGCAAATAATGGAAAAATAGGAACAACAATAGTACTTCTATATGTTAATGGCCATAATAATTGCCTAATTATTATATTTAATCCCTTAATAGATTTAAAAGGAGGCCATTCTTTATCTAAACGTGTATTATTATAATTGTATTTCCAAGGTAAGAAATTAGCAAAAAAATAAAGTTGGTCTGTTTTAGAATTGCTACCAGAATTGTTGTAAATAAAATCAAAATCTGAATTTTTATCAAGCCAGTGTTCGCTTCTTTCGCAATTCCCTACAGGTCTGGTTAAAGCTGATTTTTCATCTCTACAATAAGTCAGTACTTGAGGTCTTGCATTTTTCCCATATCCCCTTTTAAGAATCTTGATACATACTCCACAATGATGTCCATTTATTTTTGAAAATGCGTTTGATATTGATGTACAAAAACGTTGAAAGTTATCATAAACATTATTACTATTTTCAAAATCATCACGTTCCATAGAGTGCATAATGGAAAAACCTATATTAAGCTCTTCAAATATATTAATATATCTTGATCGTTTTCTATATTTTAAGAGTAAATAAATATTAAAAGTAAAATAAAATAGAGTGGTAACTCCTAAAAATATAACTATTCGTTTATTTCCATTATATAAGCCATAATTCCCTACAAATACAATAATTGATAAAACATTACAAATTATTGATAGTATTAATACTAAATAATCTCCGATAGATTTTTTCATAAGTATTGTGTCTGTATAGTTATTATATAAACTGTAACAGTAAAATCCGCTATTTATAATTTTAATAAACTACAAACATACAAAAAATCTATGAAATAAAAACAATTAAAAATCCCTTATTTTGATACAATTAAATAGTTATACGTACTTCTCTTGCAAATGTTGTTTATTGTTTAAAAATAGTATTTTTTATAAATTTTTAATAATTTTGAATTTACTGTAACTTTGTATATAATTCCCATAATTTTTATATATGTATGATATTTCACGATTAGAAGAAGAGGTAAGTACTTGTGTACTTGTGCAGATGAAATTGGACAAAAGAATAGCGCCACAGCCTGTTTCCAAGCCATCATGCCTGTCTAAAAACAAGCTTTTATGCCGTATATTAGGTGCTATTATTTTGTATAGAATATCCATAAAACTATTTACCTAAAATTCATGTTTCGAACTTACACAATATTTACGACATATGCAAGCATTATTTTTATTTTTTTTAATTTTTTTTTTTGGAAAAGGAGCGATGCCCACAAAAAAATGGTAACCATAGATTATTATGATTACCATTTAATTTTAATTATGATATGTGAATCTTGATTAGCTGTTCTTTTTTTCGCTACCAAGATCTTTTAGCCCTATAAGGACTTTATCTGCAATAGCTTCGCCAATCTTGCGCTCAATTTCATTGCCGCTGGTCATATATTCTTCAATAGCTTTTTCAACTCTGTTTTTAATAATTTCAGCGGTTTGTCCAACAAGAGCATTAGTAAGCATGTGAATATCAGCCTGCTGACCTCTTTGTGCTTCGAGCGAACTGCGGTTTGCATCTTCCATCTTCTTCATTATCTTGTCCATACGTTCCTCGCCTTCTGTGTACATAAGCGAAATCGCCATCAGAGTAAGCATGGAAAATTCCAGGATAATTGCAAGCAGGATAAATGAAGGTTTATCGGCAGGAATGAATTTCAATCCGCGAATACCAACCGCAACGATAAGAAACGCAGCGCCGCCATAAGCCAATCCTGTAACCATATTTGCATATTTTTCACAGAAGTGGTGAGACATATAAAGGCGGAAACCTTTTGTTACACGTAAGTGATTGGCAGACCATAAGATACCGTTCTTAGTGTCTTCAACCTCCGTAAGCAAGAAATCAGAATAAAACTCTTTAATTCTCTTATATAAAATTTCATTACGAAAATGTACTATATCTGAGTCATCATCAAATACATTTTCAAATTTTATAATATTGTATGAAGTACTAAGATCATCGGTTGTTGTTCTTTCCCAAACGGTGCGGAACATGGAACGAACTTCGCTCACATCTTTTGATCTCAAATGATCATCGGGCATAACAAGCATGTCGATGATTTCATCCGACAAGCCTGTCTGCAAACGCAATTGAATTTTCGTAGCTTCGATTTGATTAAAAAACAAAGCTGCACCATATCCAATGCTTGTTGGCATTAAAATACTGATGATAAATGCAAGCAGAGCAGACGCAACCAATGCAAGCAGCCACAACGCAACCCATGGTTCGATGATAATAGCGGCTTCGCCCAATTTAGGACATTTTGCATAAAACTCATTTGCTCCTTTTACATATCCATTCTGTTCTGTTGAACGGGCGTTGAAAGAAAAATCAAAGATGTATTCCTTATTAATCAACTCACCTGCAACTTCCGTTCCCTTGTACGACTGTTTTTCAAGGTCTTTTGATATGGAGGCGTATACACCATCCTTAAATTCAACGTATCCTATTTTTTCCAATTGCTCGCCATAAGGCGCAAATAGCGACCTTACAAACATTGACATTGCGCTCGGAATAAGCACATATTGGAATAACAGAAAAAATGACACAATCATTATCAGCATTACGATAACGTGCTGCAAGCCGACCCTCGCTTCACTTGCTGCTTTTTTTGACTTAGCAACCATTAAATATCTCCTTGTGAATTATATAAAATTTTTAACATTTTCGCTCTTTGCTATTTTAATAAGGTATAAAATTAATTGATATTATTGAGATAATAAAGAAATATTTTAAAAAAATGGGTTTTTTTTCGAAAATAATATTTTTTGTAGTAAGAACGTTACGTTTTTCACCTGTGTTTTTACCATATCATTTATTATCAACTCAATCAAGCCATCGTGCACCCAAAAACAGGCAATTGAAATCATCCATATATTTATGAAAAAAAAATCATAAATTATCAATTGTGTGATGGCTGTGTTGTTTATATAAGCGAATATTCGTATTTTGGCGACTTTAATATTGTAATTAAATAAGTTATCAAACTATGCTGGCTCAAACTGTTAAAATAAAAAAATATAAAACAGAAATTTATACCCAAACCAAAATAAGCATAATAATACCAACATATTTTGAAGAAAAAATGGTAGGCAGTTTGCTGCAAAAATTTGACGATAAACTTAAAGAACAATATAATTTCGAGCTGATTGTAAGCGACGGCGGAAGTGCAGATGACACCGTTGAAATAGCTAAAAAACATGCGGATAAAGTCGTCGAAAAGGAAAAAACAGGCAAGCAAACTATTGCTGAAGGTAGAAATGAAGGCAGAAATGCTGCTGATGGAGATGTTTTGGTTTTTTTAAATGCAGACTGCGAGCCTAAGGATATTGATTTGTTTTTTAAGCATATATATGATTTTGCTCATAAAAAGCGTGATATTGGCGCAATTGCTTGTAAAGTTTGTGCGTTTGAAGATGAAGAGATTTTTAAAGATAAGGTGTTTTATTTCTTGCATAATAATTATGTTAAGTTCTTGAATTTTATAGGTATTGGCATGGGACGCGGTGAATGCCAGATTATCAAAAAAGATGTTTTTGATGATGTAAATGGCTATAATCCAGAACTTACGGCGGGCGAAGATTTTGATTTATATCGCAGAATTGTAAAAGCGGGATATAAAGTAGAATTTAGTGAAAAAATATTAATAAAAGAATCTTCACGCCGTTTTAGAAAATATGGCTATCTTCGCATAATTTGGCAATGGACATTGAATGCTCTTGGTGCGGTTTGGTTCAAAAAAGCTGCTTCAAAAGAATGGGAAGCAGTGAGGTATTTTACTAATTTTATAATTTATTAAAATGAAAAAAACAACATACATATTAATTATATTATTAACATCTATTCATTTATCTGCTGCAGAAACTGCTACTATTGTTGTGAAGTCAGATAAAGTAAATCCGCATAAAATCTCTCCATATTTGAATGGTGGATTTATTGAATTTGTAATTGATTTTGTTAATGGGACTTGTGGAATATGGTCTCAAGAGTTAACTGATAGAGGTTTTGATTATATTTTGGGAAATGGAAAACATGAATCTTGGAATTATTGGCATAGCCCGGCAGGAAATTATAATTTTACAAAAAAAATTGAAGGTGGATATAATGAAAACGGCATTTATAGCATAAAAATTTCTGGGAATGGAAATATCGAAAGTGGTATATATCAAAAAATATATATTAGCGATACAGTTCCACATAAATTCTACATTTATGCACGAAATATTGATGCCGACGAAAATGGAGTTGCTAAGCTTGTATTATTCAATGAGGATTTCACCAATAGGATTTATGAACAAAAATTAACAATAAATAGTGATAATTGGCAAAAAATAGAATTTGAAGTACCTGTGTTCCCTAACTATTATTCATATAATTTTGCAATAACTTATAAAGGCAGTGGCAGCATAGAGATAGATGAAGCATCGTATATGCCGAGCAATAATGTATTTGGTATTCGCAAAGAATATGCGGATTTTTTTAGAATTTGGAAACCCGGCATGATGCGCTATCCTGGAGGTGGATTTGCCGATGCGCCAACTAATTTTTGGTTATATTCTGTGGGACAAATTGATAAACGCAATCCAATGATATACGGACATAAAACAAAACAAAGATTAGATATGGGAACGGATGAATTTATGAAAATTTGTAGAGAATTTAATATGGAACCCAATTTGGTTACTAATATCAATCGTTCGGCAGAGGAAGCGGCTAATTGGGTTGAATATTGTAACGGTGATACTAATACAATTTTAGGTAAATTACGCAAACAAAATGGAAATGCAAAACCATACAATGTTAAGTATTGGGAAATCGGAAATGAAAATTGGTATAATTTATCTGACTATGCAGAAAAATATCTTGCTTCTTATAAGCAAATGAAAAAAACCGATAGTTCAATTAGAGCTATCATAAACGGGAATCATTGGGATAATAACTTCGATGTGCTAATGCCATTAGTTGGCGATAAATGCGATATTTATACCTTCCATCCTATGGGTGGAACAGCGAAAAAACTCGCAGGCAGTGATAATGAAAAATTATATTATGCTGTGTTGGCTAGTAATACAATAAATACAATACAAGATCTTGAAAAAAAAATTAAAGAGTTTTATCCCAATTTAAGATTGGCAAGTGGGGAGTGGTGGAGTTCTTATTTAGATGGGGATTATGAATATGTCAATTGGTTGCATGATACAGTAGCACGCAACCACTCTCTTGAAGCAGCATTATGGAATGCCACTGAATATATCAATTATATAAGAAATCCACATATTCTTGAATTTTGTTCACGTACTGTTGGTATTGGCATGATAAAAAGAAGTATCAATAAAAAAGGACAAAAAATAATATGGGCAAATCCCTCCTTCCATGGTTTATCTTTGATTTTTAATCATTCTGGTAACTATGTTGTTGAAAATGAGGTTAATTGTAATACTTATCATTGTTGGGAATCAGATTATTGGGCAAATGAAACGCCATATCTTGAAGTTGTAACTACAATAAGTAAAGATACTTTATATGTTGCTGTTGTGAATCGACATGCAAATGAAAATATTTTAACAAATGTCGTGCATGATTATGAATTGACATCAGAAAATGCCAAAGTATATGAGCTTTGGAGCGAGCATTATCTTGATTATGCGAGTGCTGATGAACCAAACAAAATTCTTCCAACTGAAAAAATATGGAAAATAGAAGATACATATAGCTTCCCCAAGCATTCGCTGACTATCCTTGCTATTCCTGTGAAAGTCGATACAGGCGTTATTGATAGCACAAAAAAATCTGTATATATTTATCCCAATCCTGCTCAAAATAATTTTACAATAAGTTTGCCATCGAAAGAGTATGTAACTTCAGTAGAAATACACAATGCTCTTGGTGAAAAAACATTAATAAACGATATAAATCAATTATCGAATCTTATTCCAATAAATATAAACTTGCCAACAGGCATATATGTTGTTAAAGTAAACTATATTAATGGTAGTATTCACGAAAAAATAGTGATTAATAAATATTAATAATTATGACAATAGAAGATATAAAAGAATATTGCATGCAAAAAAATGGCACTACATTGGAATTTCCATTTGATGAAACGACTATGGTTTATAAAGTCGGCGGAAAGATTTTTGCTGTATCGGATTTGATTGCCTTTCCTGCATTTGTTATAACCAAACTTGAGCCTGAGCATATCATTGAACTGAAAGAGCAATACGATAGTGCAACCAAGCCAAGCCATTTTAATCCTAAATACTGGTTATGTATGGAGTTAAAGGCAGATATACCAAGCGATATTATTAAACAGGCAATTGATTCGTCTTATAATATCGTGTATAATTCGCTGACGAAGGCAGTAAAAAAAGAAATAGAAGCGAATTGAACTTTCGATATATACATACATTTCTGAATATTTTTTCAGAAAATTTGCATGTTATCGCATAAAAAATTAAATAATGTAACCTGTGTTAATGTATAAACTTATTAGCTTTTTTATATTCTTTTTCATGTATATTGCCAATGCAGGCAGTATGCCACAGCAACTGGCTGAAAGCACTGCTGCAAAGGGCTGCGAGTTTTTGTTCTCTATTCCGCCGGTGTTCGAGGAAGCAAAGTCCGACAACTTCGTTACCATATACGTAATTGCTTCGGAAGATGCGGAGGTTACGGTTGAGGTTACGTCGCAATATTTCAGCAAAAAAAAGGCTAAGGCTAATGAAATGCTGGTGTTTGAGATAGATGCCTCCTTTGGGCAGGTTATGGAATGGACATTAAAGACAAATAAAAAAACGGTGCCTGCCTCCCGCATATATCCCGATAGGGCAATTCAAATCAATGCCACAAAGCCTGTTCTATGCTATGTGGTATGCCAGTACAAATGGACAAGCGATGGCTTTGTTGCGCTGCCGACTTATTATCTCGGCAACCGCTATATTGTCTCAACCTACAGTGATATGGGCAGTTACTATAACGCATACTTCCCGTCGGAAGTAACCATAACTGCCGTTGAAGACGATACCGATGTCCGCTTTGTTCTTGGCGGCAATGCGGCGACTGCCGTCAAATATGCCGACAGCATATATTATAGCGGCGATACACTCAAAGCTACTCTTGACAAGAGCGATGTCTGGCTGATTATGTCTGATGGCGAGCTGTCGGGCTATCCGGACCTATCGGGCAGTGCGGTGCTGTCTGGCAAGCCTGTTGCCGTTAATTCTGGCAATGTCTGTGCCAATATCCCCGTAAAAAATACCACGTGCGACTATATAGTGTCGATGGACTTCCCTGTAAATTATTGGGGTAAGGTATATTTTGTGCCGCCGATTGCCTCGCGCAAATATAGCCAGATAGTGCGCATATATGCCCAGCAGGATTCCACTATTGTGTATAAAAATGATATGCCTGTTGATACGCTGTTTGCGGGCGGAGTGGAGAATATCGGCTGGATAGAAATGCGGATGAACGGCATGAATGCACCGCAGGCAGCGGTCATATCGGCGAATAAGCCCATACAGGTTTCGTTCTATTTCCCCGGCTCGCGGGAGGATGATATTGTTAGCGGCGACCCGTTTATGCTGCCGATTTTGCCTATCGATATGTACCAGAACAACATTGTGTTCTGCACGCCTCGCTCGTCGAAAGCCAATTCGTTTAATCTGAATTATATCAATCTTGTGTGCCCGCTGGATGGCGATTCCCTTGATATAAGCCAGTTTAGCATTGATTGTTATGGTGAAGCGAATGTGCTGAATAGCGAACAGGGAAATGAATTAAAAGTTATCGATAAGGGCATATTCCAGTATAATGGCATATCTAAAAAATTCGGATACTATACCATACAGTTGCCGGTAAGCGGCACATACCATATCGCCGCACAAACTAATTTTGCCTGCTATCCCTTTGGATTTGCTGAATTTGCATCGTATGCTTTCCCTGCCTTTTCATTAGCTTATTTCAACAGAGGTATTGATATTGAGCCGCCTGTTGCCGTTGCTGATGTTGCGTGCGACGGCTCTGTTATTTCAGGCAAAATCAAGGATATGCCGGATAACGCCGAGCAGCGGTCGAATTTATACTCAGTTGCACTGCTCGAAAGTGAAAGCCAAAACGTCAAGCTGACGGTATCTCCATTTGTACAGGGCATTTCCAGCGAAACAAACTGGGAGATGAATACCGTTGATGTGCGCTACGACGCCATTGCAGCGATACAGCTGGTTGATAAGGCATACAATATTGATACTGTCCGCTATAAGTATTATGGATTAAAGGGAATTAGCATGGAGCCCGTTCGGGATAATATATGTATCGAAGGCAATATGCGGGATACTGTGGTATTTAATCTGCATAATCCAAAGGATACTGCGTTCACATTAAAACTTGCGACATATCCAAAATCTAACTCGCTGAAATTAAAGTCGGATAGCATAATCACCCTGTTGCCATACGAAACCCATAAGGTTGTTTTTGAAACGGGTGTCGATACTGCAAATAATGAAAAATTTTTAATTATTGAGAAATGCCATACTGCCGATACTATCATGCTGCCTTTGGAATATACCATCACCCACTACCCGCTGTGCATGTCGGGCAAGATGGACAGGGCGGGTTATTCTATCGGTGATAGCGGCATATATTTATTAAAATTTATTCATAATTCTTACAATGAGGATTTGAAAAAAATTACGGAAATGACCATTAAGTTCGATTATAATAACATATTTACATATCTGGATACAGCCTCAATACATCTGCCCGAACTTGATAACTGGACAATCGTTTACAAGCAAATCGAAGAAAATTTTGATGACCATATTTCGACTTTTACCATGAAAATAGCCAATCCAAATGGACTGTATTTTGCCGATACTAATTCTATCTTGCATGCTCGTTTCCTTTTTCTTTTGCCTGTAAATCTTGAAAATTCTTTTGTGCCGCAAAGCAATGCCTACCATTTCAGCATTGAGCCGCAGATTGCGACTAATTATTTTCCCTGCGCTACTTTCAGCAGTCAGGAGATTGCGAAAATTAATATCGAAAAAATATGCGGCGATGAGCTGCGCTTTATTCAAATTTCGCCATACCACTTTGACATAGCGGCAGACGGTAACAGTATTATAAATAATGAGGTTAAGTATTCGCTTGGCTTTGATTGCAATGTAAAAATTTCGATATTCAATTCGCTTGGCGAAGAGGTTGCCATACCAGTTGATGGCAATAAAACCAAAGGCAATTATTCGTTCAATTTTGCCGGATATAATCTATCTTCCGGCATATATTTTTGCGAGCTGCGCACCTTGACTTTTCACAAAATAATCTCCTTTTTCAAATACTGAAAATAGCTTTTACGCGCTACTTTAAATTTTTGACTGCAATTTTATAGTACAAAATGTGTATAGTGTTTCTGCCAAAAAATCTCAGTGAAGTTATTTTTAATAATAATAGAGTTTTTATACATAAAAAACACATGATTTTTGCGATATTTTTCTTAAACATTTTTTTAATTCTATTCTATTTCCTTGAAGTAAATTAGTAGATGCTAGCGATATATTATTCATCTTAGTAAATCATACATTAATGATCTAAATTCATGTTATAAATAGCATCGATAAGATTAAATCCAAGAGTAAAGCGTTTTATCCCATTACGATATTTTTCGATAATAATCCTAAATATTATTTAGATATCAAATGATGTTTTCGATGCTTGTTCTGGCAGATGATATACGTCAATTTTGTTTTTTTATCCTGCTTTGTCAGCATCTATTTTTTTTACTTTTTTCTCTAATTTTTTATTCCATGACAGTCTGTATTTGCTAAACATTTCGTTATTTTTTAGATGTTCTACAAGAATTGCAGTGGCGTCTACCAATACTATTTCGAATCTATTTCCCATGATAATTAATATTTTTTTATCTTTTAATGGTTCCGCATACCCGACTTTTAGAAGAAACGCAGGCAACACCAAATATGAAATTGGGGCGGTGTATTATTTTTAAATGCTATTCTTTCTTATATTTGCATTTCTAAATAGTCTTGTAAATACGATATGAAACGAGTTGGAATTATAATGGCCGGCGGAGCTGGCGAAAGGTTTTGGCCGCTTAGCAGAAGAAAATTTCCGAAGCAATTGCTGCATCTCAATTCTGAAACCCAATCGATGGTTGAAGAGGCTTTGAACAGGATTGCTTCGATTATTGACACAAATGATATTTTTATCATAACAAACGAATTGCTTACAAATGTTATGCGGGAAAATTTGCCGATGCTGCCTCCTGAAAATATTATTCCGGAGCCGTACAAGCGGAATACAGCTCCATGCCTTGCCTTGGTAAGTGCATATATTGCAGCAAGATACGATTTGCTGCCGAATGAACTATCCATTGCAGTAATAACGGCAGACCAGAACATATCTCCAGAAGATAAATTTGTCAGTACCGTGAACTATGCCATGAGCTATGCCGAGAAAAATAACGAGTTAGTTACAATCGGTATAACTCCAACGCGCCCGGAGACAGGTTATGGATATATTGAAACTCTGCATGCATTCGATTTGAGCGAGAATTTGCAAATGCAAAAAGTTTTGAAATTCAGGGAAAAGCCTAATTCAGAGCAAGCCGCCGATTTTATCAAAAAGGGGAATTTTACATGGAATAGCGGCATGTTTTTTTGGAGATACGATACTTTTTTGGATGAAATGCAGCTCCATACGCCCGAAATCAGCAGCCAAATTCCGGCAATGACGTCATTTTTTAAAGGCAGAACAAATTTTATCTACAATCAATTGCCTGATGAAATAATTTTAATTTTTGCTGCCTTTCCAAGTATATCTATTGACTATGCCTTAATGGAAAAATCTGCTAACGTAGCTGTTTGTAAATCGATTTTTTCATGGGATGATATTGGCTCATGGGACTCTCTTGATAGAACCAAGTTGCATGACGAAAACTCGAATATCATTACAGGAAATGTTTCGCTTGTCAATTCAAATAATTCTATTTTTATTAACAAATGCAAAGATAAATCATTAATATTGGCTGGGTTAGAATTAAAAAATATGGTTGTTATTGCCACTGATGATGCAATCCTTGTTTGTCCAAAAGACAGAGTGCAAGATGTGAAAAAAAGTGTTGAAGATATAAAAAGCAAATTTAACGATAAATATTTATGAATAAAAATTAATAAATATTAATAAATATATGCCTGTACGCCACTTGTACTGCGATGTGTGTTTGGTTAAATCCTGAAACACGCACTATCAGAAATGGCTGTTTTTCTTGCCGGAATAACTGCGAGATACGGGAGGTAATAGCAAAAATTGCATACGATGTACGCATAAACATGAATAAAAGAGGTAACTGATATGTTTTGCTTAACTTAGCAAGCATGCAAATTCTGATGTTTTCTCGAATTTGCTTTGCATTCGTTCAATGCTTTAAGCATCAGATCAAATTACTTTATGTTTCGCCCTATCGTAAATGTTTGATATGAGAGCGACCTAAAATTCTTTATTTTTTCGGCATTGTTAAGGCTCGATATATGGTTGCTTATTTAGCTTCAAGATTACATAGTTTTCTGAATTTTTTTTTAATAATATTGTAATGGTTTATAATATTAGAAATACTAAATATAGCGGCAGCAAAACAAATAGTAGTGTTATAAGGCGATATCGTCTGGTTGTATGTCCTTTATTGCTAATTGAGGAGAACGGCGACCATTTTGTCCGTGAGTTTCGAGATTATAAGCGATAGAAAACGACTTTCCAGAAGAACATAAATTTATTTTATGTGCAAGGTTTTGTCCAACGGCATCAATTACAAAGCCATTTTGTATTGCACGGAATTTTATTGTATTCATTCCAACTATTTTTATTCCATTGGTAGAACGTACATTTTTTGTATAGAACAGAGGTTTGGAGTTGAAAAACCCAAAAGGTGCGAATTTGTTAATGATTTTGAAAAAATTAGGAGAAAGTTCATTGAATTTTAATTCTGCATCAATAAGCAGTTCCGGTATGAGCATTTCTGGAGTGATAGTATTTTGAGCAATTTGGTCAAACTGTTTTCTAAATTCGTCTATATTTTTTATATCCAAAGATAGGCCAGCTGCGTGTTTGTGTCCTCCAAATTCGACCAGCAAACTTTCACAATCTTTCAGTGCAGTATGTATATCAAAATTGTTAATGCTTCTTGCAGAACCTTTAGCTTTGCCTTCGATTTTAGTCAGTAGAACTGTAGGCAAATGAAATTTATCAACAAGGCGAGAGGCAACAATGCCAATTACGCCCGAGTGCCAATCAGCTCCGTAAATAACGAGCGAACGTCTACCTTCCTCTATTAGTTTTTGTGCAATTGGCAAAACTTCATCAAAAAGAGCTTGATCATAAACACGGCGCTTGCGATTTTCATCTTCTAACTGCTGCGCAATACGAAATGCCGCTATTTCATCCTGTTGAATCATCATTTCGACAGAGCGGCGTGCCTGTCCCAGCCTTCCTGCAGCATTGATAAGAGGAGCTATTGCATATACGATATTAGATGTTGTGATATTGCCTTGCTTTAATCCTGTGCAATATATAAGCCCTTTGAAACCAGCTCTTGGCGCTTCATTAATTAATTTTAATCCATGATACACCATGATGCGATTTTCATCAACCAATGGCACCATATCTGCTGCTGATGCTATGGCTACAAAATCAAGGTACTTAAATACCATTTCAGGTTTGCCTACAGTAATAGCAATAGCTTGAAGTAATTTAAACACAACTCCGCATGCTGCAAGGGGTTTGAATGGGTAGGGCGAGTTAGCTACAAAAGTATCCAATACTGCATAGGCTTTTGGCTCTTGGTCGCCAGGTTCGTGGTGGTCGCAGATAATAGTATCCATACCGCTCTTGGCAGCAAATTCAAGTACATCATACGAAGTTATGCCCACATCCACTGTAATCAATACAGATGTGTTCTTTTTTATAGCTTCTTCAATGGACTTATTAGAAAGACCATAGCCATCAGTGAACCGATCGGGTATGTAATATTCGACATTAGCTCCTAACTCCTTTAAGAACAATGTCATTAGTGCCGTACTTCCAGTGCCGTCAACATCATAATCCCCATGTACCCAAAATTGCTCTCTATTTGCTACACCTTCAAGTATCCTGCCTACTGCTTTTTTCATATCAGGCAATATGAAAGGATCATACAAGTTGCTAATTGACGGATTGAAAAATTTCTCAGCATCTTCAAGTTTGTGCAGTCCTCTAACAGATAAGACTCTTGCTAAGCTAACAGGGATATTTAAAGATTTTGATAATTTTAATGGAGCACTTTCATAGTCATTTGGCTTTAATTTCCAACGAAAATTCAAAATAATACCAATTCAAAATAAAAACTGCAGCAAATATACACATAAAAAACAGACTGACCAAATATAATGTTAAAAAACATACACATACATTTAGAGGGATTGTAGTAATAGAGCCATTGTAGTTATTAAAATTACACGTTTGTAGTTTGAAAAAATTAAAAAAACAAAAAAAGTTTTGTGTATATCAAAAAAAGTGTTAAATTTGACTTTATCTTGTAGAATGATACAGCACATTGATTAAATATTTTAATTTTGCCATGCTTTATTACAATACCACTAAAATATATTCGTCTTAAGATTTGTAGTGTTTATCATTACTTGTTGGTAATGTTTTTTGATACCGATGTGATGTAGTTTTTTTCTTATTAATTTGATTTTTTGTTTTTATCTTGTTTTTACTACAATATCGAATAATTATACACGTCTCAATATTTGTAGTGGCTGTTGTGATTTGTAAGAAAATCTTTTGTAGCACAACTTAAATTTTGAAAATTTAAAACTTATAATTTAAATAATATATTTTCATAACTTAATATTTTAAAAAAGGAGGCCCAAAATGAAACGGCTTTATTTACTAACCATAATATGCAGCATATTGCTGTCCCAGTCTTTAAAAGCAAGTGGCGTAAAGATGGAGCAGGTTGAAGTGCCAGAGCATATTAAAGAAAAATTCAAAAATGCAATGTTATCTTCCACAGCAGGTTCGGAATATCTGATAGTGCTTCCGCCTAATGATACTGACGCGCCTGGCTATACAAGTGCTACAGCAATATATGTAGGTACTTTGGAAGAGCAAGCGACAATAACATTATCGTTTAGTGCTACAGGTGAAGTTATTTCTACGAAAACCATTCTACCTTACACTGTGATATCTTTTGTTTCTGCTTCTGAGCCCGGGGAGAAAGTTCTTGATCCTAACGCGTGGGCTATACGAACTACAGACAGGCAGATATCAGACAAAGCTATGTATGTAAAATCGGAAAATGGCGTGCCCATAACTGTTTATGTGGGTAGTTTTCGCTCAGCAACAGCAGAAGGGTATATGGCGTTACCTATCAGTTCCTTAGGCAAAAGATATATACATTGTAGTTATAATGATAATTACGAAAGTGCTTCTTATCCATTTCACACAGGCTTTATATGCGCTGCTCCTTATGATGACACTAGGGTAACGGTAAACTTGAAAGGACGTAAAAGTACTTTTTGTGTTACAGACGATTCAGAAAGAGGTATTGGTCAGGTTTTAACTTCACCACGATTAAGTGCTGGAGATGCATGGAATGTTTGGAATAAATTTAAGCCGAATCATCCTCGAGGTGAATGCGATTTTACAGGAAGTGTAATAAGCAGTACACAGCCTATAGCCGTATATTCCTATCATGAAAGAACAGACCTTCCAACAGATGTTGGTAACCGTGACAATCTTGTAGAGCAGCTGCTACCTACAAATTTATGGGGCAAGGAACACATATCTTTACAGCTACGCTCAACTTCAGCTACTTATGCTATCGACTTGGATCCTGTACGGGGTGGTGGAGATTATTTTAGAGTTGTAGCAAGTGATCCTAATACAAACTTACAAGCTGTTTGGTATGATCTTAAAACAGGTGAATTGCGAGGCCAAGCGTTTGGTTTGTTAGAAGAAGAAGGCAGTATGTGGCATTATCGAGAAAATCAATCTACTCCACGAAAGGCGGATGGTGTAACATCAATTACCGGTGTTTGTGTATTTAAATCTGATAAGCCTGTTCAGGTAATGCAATATGCATATTCCACAGGTTATTTTGTATCAAGCGGTGATTCAGATCCTTTAATGGTAATAGTACCACCATTAGAGCAACTTGGACATGAAACAATATTCCAAACTGCCGGATATTCTGCTTTCAATGTTCATGCCTATAATCTTATAGCTAAAGGAGATTCTAAAGACCCAATTAAAAACAGACAGCTTCTTGAAACAGTAACTTACAAGGAGTCCTCATCCAACCCTAGACCAATAGAAGTATTAGATGAAAGCTTCTATACGAACAACGTTCCTGGTACAGATTATTATTATGCAATGTTAAAATTGGCAGGGGGTAAGCCTTATGTAATGAAAGGTCATACTTCTATAGGTGGTTATCTTTACGGCTTTGGCAGTGTAATTTCTTACGGCTGGCTTTCATCAATGTCTTTGATAGAACCAGGAGATTTGGATACATTAGCACCCGAAGTATCGCACACGCTCTTTTGCAATAGGCCGGATAGAGAAACGATGCCAGGTCGAGTTATCTTTAAATCAACTTTTGCAGATACAACCAATCAGCTGCCTGCTTCGGAATTTGATGACGGGCAGGTTGATAAAGGCTTATCTCAAGCACCAGCACTCATTTCTCCTGAAAATGTAAAAATTTTCAGATATTTCTATGAAGACCCACCCAAATCTGCCACAGATAAATGGAACGCCCCTGAACCAATAAAAAAAGGTGGTGTAGAGTTTGAAGTAGAAGATATATATAAGGATGCTTATACTGTTGTCAGATATACGGATAGAGCTGGCAATACTACATTGGATACTATGGTTTATATTGCAGATAAAATAGAGTGGCTTGATAATGGTACTGTGATAACATCTATTGATTTTGGGGATCTTATTACAGGTAGCTCTTACAAAAAGATTATAACTATAAAAAATATTGCAGATAAAGAAATTAAGTTAGACTCACTGATTTTAGGAAAGTCAACTGTCTTCCAAATTACAGAAATAGTAGGAATGACATTACCTGCTTTATTGGGACCAGGTCAGCAATGTGATGTGGAAATTACATTTACTCCTGAGGGTGGACCTGCGGCTGATAAGCTTACGCTATACACTGAATGTTTATATTTCAATATCAGTGTTACAGGTGGTAGTGGTATTCCTAAGATTAGGGTAACGGATAAAGATTTTGGGCAGGTACTTGTAGAGACATGCTCGCCAAATGGTACTATAACAATTACTAATACAGGTAACAAAGATTTGGTAATAACAGGCTTTACATTTGATCCCCCACTTCCATCAAGTGGCGATACTATATTCAAATATATTCCTACTCCATCTACAGACGTTCCACCTTGGACAATTACAGCTGGTAATTCTAAGGAAATTAGATATATTCGTTTCTGTCCTAAAGAGATAGGAGACACTACGGTTAGAATTATATTTGAAAGCAATGCCGCTGATGTAAGTTTGGATCCAGATAGAAAAGATTATGGCGTACTTACAGGCGAAGGTAATAAGTCTGATCCCGACCTAAGCTCTTATGATTGGGGCAAGAGACGAGTATTGACTGTAAACGATGCTGCTGTACAACTTACTAATAGTGGAAATATGCCTATCATTATTAAGAATATAGTAGCTGACGGTTGGACAACAGAAGCATCAAGCGGCGATTTGGTTTCTCCTGAAGGCTCTTATAGAGTTGTAGGGGCATCAAAATTTGCCGGCACAGTAGTAGAAGCTAATAAAGCTAACACTATTGATATACCTGTTAGATTTGTTCCTCAAAGCGAATATGTTAATATAGGCTCTTCTCCTATAAGTGTGAAGTTCTATGTGAATTTTGAAAGCTCCGCTGGTATTGCAGACAACACTGTATCAAGTACTCTTGCAGGTATGGGTATCTTGCCTAAGATATCAGCTACAGGATTTGAATTCCCTAATACTCCTATGGGCGAAGAGTGCGAGATAAAGGGTAATATAACCATCAGAAATACAAGTAGGTCAGCACCGTTATTTATTAAGTCTATCAAATATGCAACAGGTGCTTATCAGACTGGCGATTTCCATCCAGAGCCAGCATTTGTAGCTGTGGATATTGACCAATATATTAGTCCTGAAGATTCATTGGTATATCCTGTTAGCTTTATACCGGAAAGCACCAGCCCTCCGAACAGATTAGCAGTGGTTAATATAGAAAACGACGCAGCAACAGGTCCTGAAGTAAATCCTATTATCGTTAGCCAAGTTGAATTGATAGGCCGGGCATCCGATGGCGGCATTGATGTTACAGCTATTGATTTTGGTACTGTTACTCGCTGTACAGATACTGTTGGTACATTCCTCGTTGTAAATGAGAGTACAACTACAGAGTTATTAATTGACAGCATCCTGATAGATCCTGCTTATGCAAATATCTTCAACCTTGTAGGTGAGTACAAAAATATCGTTGTTCCACCATCAAGCAACATCAAAGTTAATGTAAGATTTATTGCAAGCCAGTATCCAACACAGGGCGTAATTTCTGCAAATGCTTTTGTTTATACTGATTATATAGATACAGTAACTGTAATCAAAGCCAATCCGCTTATTATTCCTGTAGAATTAACAATGGATAGCTTTGGTCTGACAGACATATTGGTGCCTGGTAGAGATTTAGATTTCCCAATCCATATCAAGATGGGTGCCGGCAATGCCTTCTTTACTTATGAAAATGCAAAAATTTCTCACTATAAGGTAGAAATTAAGTTTGATCCTACAACAATAGATATTAAAAATGTTATAGGAAATTCAGTTACAGTTACACCAAATTACAAAACTGGTACAGCAGTTATCGAAGGTAACGGAAATGGCAATGTCATAGTTACTTCGGACGGCGTGCTTTTCACTTTGCAACTGTTATTGCTGAAAGGAGAAGCATCAAGTACAGACGTCACATTCAACAGTATTTCATTTGAAGATAGAAATGCATGTATTTCTTCCACAAACTCTGGCGGAGTCATCAAAACTACTGTTTGCGGTAATGACTTGCGCGATGTTGTGATAGGCGAAAGCAAATTCTTTGTTGAACCAATAACACCTAATCCATATACAGGAAAAGATTTAACAATCTCGTACAGCCTTGGATTTGATGTAGATACAAAGATAGAGATATATAATTCAGTAGGCGAATTGGTTAAAGAGGTTGTCAATGCTAACATGAAAGGCGGCAAACATGATGTTAATGTAAACATCAGCGACTTTGCAACAGGCTCTTATATCATCAACATGAAGAGCGGTCCTTATGAATACCAGCAACCATTGGTAATCGTAAAATAACCGCATCACAAAAAAACAATAAAGGCGGCATCTAATGTCGCCTTTTTATTTTGTTTTAAAATCGACATTAAATTAAAAAATAATTCATTATACTTTAATATGAAATCAGTCTTATTATCAATTATAGCTTTTTCTATATTATTATGCAGTTGTGCCACAATTGTCAGTGATAGCAGCTATTCAATTCCCATTAATAGCACCCCGCAAGGAACAAAAATCCGTATCATAGATGGAGACGGTATTGAGGTTTATAATGGTCTTACTCCGGCACATGTTACGCTTGATGCGAGCAGTTCGTATTTTTCGCCCGCAAACTATATGGTGCATTTTTCTCATGCCGGCTATGTTGATAGAGTTATCAATATTAGCGCTACAATTGATGGTTGGTACTTCGGAAATTTTCTTTTCGGTGGCTTCATAGGCTTGCTTCTCGTAGATCCGCTCACAGGCGCAATGTGGAAAATAAATACTAAACATTTAAATGAAACGTTAGCTAAATCTGGTATTGCTACAGTAGATTCATTGCAAGCAATACCTATACCGGTTATTCCTAAAAAAGATTCAAACCAACCTGAAATTTTTGGCAAGTGATTTTTTTAAATTAAAAACAACTCAAAAGTTCAAAACATGTAATTGCTTTGGACTTTTTAAATTTGATATTTTATGAATAAATTTTAATAAAAATAAAAGATGAAATAATATGACAACAGAAGAAATGCATAAATGATGTTGAAACTGCATTTGTTGAAACAATTGATGATATAGTAGTTAATTTAAAAACATTAGAAAAGGCTTTAAAACAAGGAAGTGAAGAAGCTAAAAAATTAGTAAAAATAGGTAATCAAGTTATTTATAATATTAAAGATGGCATTTTTAAACAAATATGTGACATTGCAAAACGGAATAATACTAAAAATTTTGTCATAATTATTGACGAAATAAATCGCGGAAATGTCTCGCAAATATTCGGCGAACTTATTACGTTGATTGAAAATGATAAACGCAAAGGCAGCGATGAAGAATTGGAAATTATTTTGCCATATAGCAAAAAAAGTTTTTCTGTGCCACAAAATTTGTATATCATCGGTACAATGAATACGGCAGACCGCAGCGTTGAAGCACTTGATACGGCTTTGCGTCGCCGTTTTTCTTTTGTTGAAATGTTGCCAAAACCAGAATTATTGAAAATCAAAAGCATAGATAATATTAATTTGACAGAATTATTAACAATTATTAATAAACGTATCGAAAAACAGCTGGCGATTTTATAAAAAAATATGAATAAAAATTTTTCACAAAAAACACAAGGATTATTATGGCAAAATCTAAATTAGAAAAAGAGTTAGAAAATCTTACTAAAGAACAACTTATTGAGCAAATAACAGATTTATATAACTCATTTAAAGTTGTGCAAGAATATTACAGCATTTTTCTTAATCCTGCAAGCGGAACGAAGATACAGGTTGAATATAAAAAAATAATTATTAAGGAATTTAATCATGAAAAAGGAAGTTCAAAACTGCGGTTTTCTGTTGCAAAACAAGCAATTGCAGATTTTAATAAACTAATTTCTTCGCCTGAATTAGTGGCTGATTTGATGCTTACTTTGGCTGAACGAGCCTGCAAATGCGGCAATGCTTATTGCAGTTCAGAGAATTATGAACTTATTAATTCTCAATATATTAGAAGCACTTACATTAATTTTGATTTGGCTTTGAAATATATCAAAAAAGAGAATTTGCTACAAGATTTTAAGCAGAGAATAGAAAAGTTATTGGTTGATAATGAAAACAGTGGTTATTGTATGTTTCATGATATGCCGAAGCTTTTTGATAATTATTTTGGTATTGGTGGCAACGATAATTGAGCCTTGTGTAATCTTTGTGTTTCTTAGTGGTTAAAAATTTATAACGAAAGACATGAATTACTGTACTTTATGCTATTTTTGTATTTTGTGTTTTATAAAATAATGAATATTTTTTAATAAATGCAACAATAACTAACCATGCCGATACTCAGTAGAAATGAAATAAAAGATAGAGCGATGAGATTTGCCAATGAATGGGCAGATACTTGCAATGAAGAAGCCGATGCCAAGCCATTTTTAGATGCCTTTTTCGATATATTCGGTATAAGCCGAAAACGCGTGTCCACTTTTGAACACCGCATCAAAAAACTCGACGAAAAAGATGGATATATCGACTTGCTCTGGAAAGGCACGATTCTCATCGAAATGAAAAGTCGTGGCAAAAACCTCGACAAAGCATACGAGCAGGCAAAAGCATATACGCATGGTCTCAAGGATTTTGAGCTGCCGAAATATATTCTCGTCTCGGATTTCCAGCGATTTCGATTGTATAATCTGGAAGCTGTAGAGACGCCCAATTTGGGCGTCTCTACGGAAAATGCCAAATTCCATAATGCAAAGAATGATAACAATTGTAGAGACGTTGCATGCAACGTCTCTACGGAAAATGCCACACATTTACAGACGCCCAAATTGAGCGTCTCTACAAATTATATCGAATTTGAATTGTCTGATTTATTAAAAAATATTCATTATTTCGATTTCTTGGCGGGTTATCAAAAGGTCGTATATAAGGAGCAAGATCCTGTCAATATCCAAGCTGCCGAGCTTATGGGCAAGCTCCATGATCGATTGCTCGAAATTGGCTATGAAGGGCATCCGCTCGAAGTATATCTTGTCCGCATACTGTTTTGCCTGTTTGCAGAAGATACCGAAATTTTCACCAAGCAAAGCTTCCAACTATATGTAGAACAACGTACTAACGAAGATGGCAGCGACCTTGCAGCAAAACTTGATGAGCTGTTCAAAGTGCTGAATACGCCGCAGGAAAAACGCCTCAAAAATCTTGATGAACAGCTGGCGGAATTTCCATACGTCAATGGTAAGCTGTTTGAGGAATTTCTGCCAAATGCCAGTTTTGACAAGAAGATGCGTCAGGCGTTGCTTGATTGCTGCCAATTGGATTGGAGCAAAATATCGCCTGCGATTTTCGGTTCTATGTTCCAAAGCGTCATGAATCCTGCCGAACGCCGCAATCTCGGCGCCCATTATACAAGCGAAAAGAATATCTTAAAGCTCATAAAACCGCTCTTTCTTGATGAACTATATGCAGAATTTCAGAAAATCAAGGACAATAAAAGCAAGCTCATTGAATTTCATAAACGTATTGCGAATATGAAGTTCCTTGACCCTGCATGTGGGTGTGGTAATTTCCTCATTATAACTTATCGCGAGCTTAGGCTTTTGGAGCTTGAAATACTCAAATCGATTAATAAAATTAATAAATCTGAAACAGGGCACTTGAATATTGGCGAGATTATATGGCTTGATGTCGATCAATTCTATGGTATTGAGATTGAGGAATTTCCTGCACGCATTGCAGAGGTTGCGATGTGGCTTATCGACCACCAAATGAATATGCGGATTAGCGCCGAATTTGGGCAATATTTCATACGTCTGCCTCTCAAAAAAGCTGCCAAAATCACGCACGGCAACGCATTGCAAATTGATTGGCATGGATTGGTGGATGGCGGGAATGATGAAAATATATTCACAAATGTAGAGACGCCCAATTTGGGCGTCTCTACGGAAAATAATAATCACATTGTACAGACGCCCAATTTGGGCGTCTCTACGGGAAATGATAATATTCATACCGCCAATTTCACATATATTTTTGGCAATCCGCCGTTCAGCGGTTCAAAGATTATGACGCAGAAACAACGTGATGAAATCGCACAACAGTTTGAGAATATTAGTGGTTGCGGTGTTTTGGATTATGTTACGGGTTGGTATGTGAAGGCGGCGAAATATATACAGAATACCAATATTAAGGCTGCTTTTGTTTCGACAAATTCGATTGTACAGGGCGAACAGACAAGCATATTGTGGCAAACATTAATGAATAAATTTAATATAAAAATCCATTTTGCACATCGTACTTTCAAATGGCGGAATGAAGGCAGAGCCAATGCGGCGGTATATTGTGTGATTATAGGCTTTGCGAATTTTGACACGAATGATAAGAGCATTTTCGATTATGTGGACATAAAAGGCGAGGCACACGAGATAAAAGCCAGGAATATCAATGCCTATTTGGTCGATGCGAAAGATGTGTTTATAACCAAAAGAAGCACGCCGTTGTGTAATGTGCCTAAGATGAATTTTGGAAATATAGCATTAGATAGTGGTTTTCTAATATTCAATGAAGCAGAGAAAAATGAATTTATTTTAATAGAACCTCAATCTAAAAAGTGGTTTAAAAAATTATTAGGTGCAAATGAACTACTATATAACGAAACAAGATGGTGCTTATGGTTGGTTGATATTGAACCTAATGCATTGCGCTCAATGCCTCATGTATTAGAAAGAACTAAAAATGTACAAAAGGCACGATTAGCTGCAAGAGATAAAGGCACTCAAAAACTTGCAGAAAGGTCACATCAATTTAGAGATTTGAATAATCCAGAAACATATATAGCAATACCAATAACAACAGGCGAAAATAGAAAATATATACCTCTTGTTTATGCTAATAAAGATTTAGTGCCAGCTGTTACAGTTCAAGCTATTCCTAATGGCAATTTATATCATTTTGGAGTATTGAGTTCAGCTATGCACATGGCTTGGGTACGCTATGTATGCGGCAGATTGAAGAGCGATTACAGATATTCGAAAGATATAGTTTACAACAACTATCCATGGGCGGAAAACCCCAGCGAGAAGCAAATAAAAGCCGTAGAAGCGGCGGCACAGCAGGTTTTGGACATTCGTTTGGAGTATCCAAATTCGTCTTTTGCGGACTTATACGACCCATTGACCATGCCACCAAAATTAACAAAAGTTCATCAAACCTTAGACAAAGCCGTCGATTTGTGTTATCGTCCGCAAAAATTCGACACCGAAACCAGCCGCATGGAATACTTATTTGAGCTGTATGAAAAGTATGTCGGTGGGATTTTTGTGAAGGAGAAAAAGGGGGGGAGGAAGGGGAAAAGTTTGAATGATGTATTATAAACAAAATTTTGTAGTTTTGTATTACTGTTAATTTTTACAATCAATGGACAATGAGTAGTAAATTAAATATAGAAGGGATATTGCGTAGTATCAAGAGTAAAACAAATGTTTATACACCAATAGTTGAAGCTATTGTAAATTCTATTGATGCTATAGCTGAATCGAAACAAAGTAATGGCAAGATTATTATTACTTTAATACGTGAAAATACTTTAGAAACAGATGATACATTGTCCAATATCCAATCTATAGAAATACAGGACAATGGAATTGGCTTTAATAAGAGAAATAGGGATTCCTTTGATACCCTATATAGTTATGAAAAACAAAGTACGGGTGGAAAAGGTTTTGGGCGTTTTATGTTTCTAAAATATTTTGGAGATGTGAAAGTTGATAGTGTTTATTTGGATAAAGATATTAATAAATATTTTCATCGGTCATTTAATTTTGGGAAGCAACATGATATTATTGTAAATGAAAAAAACATAGAAACAGAAGATAACGAAACATATACAAAATTATATTTAAACAATATTATCAAAGCAGGGCAATTAGATAAAAGTATTGATACGGTTTCACGAAGGATATTGGAAAAAATACTTGTATTTTTTGTAGATGAAAATTTTACTTGTCCCAC
Source organism: Kapaibacterium sp. (SeqCode) (assembly GCA_031550405.1). Taxonomy (GTDB): domain Bacteria; phylum Bacteroidota; class Ignavibacteria; order Kapaibacteriales; family UBA2268; genus JAVBOP01. The sequence continues at coordinate 2,184 of JAVBOP010000151.1, read as the reverse complement.
AATTATTCTGCGTGAAATAAATGGAGATAAGCAAATAATTTTAAATGACTACCTTTTAAAAGATAATGACATTTCTCAAATAGCTGACAAATCATTTATTTTAGAAAAAAATACTAAAGATTTAGAAGAAACATTCCGTATTAAAATATTCAAAATCTTTTTTTCAAACTATAAAAGTAAAATAAGTCTTACTGCTCACAATAGAGAAGTAACTGAAACAACATTACAAACCTATATTCCTGAATTTGAAGATGATTTTTTTGATGAAATTCAAAAAGAAGATAATAAAATTATACGCAAAAACTATGTCGTAAAAGCGTATGTATTGGGAACATATTTAAATGAAAATGTTTCTTTAGAAAGGGAAACATTCAATTTTGATAAAGATGTAAGCGATAGCTACTATACTTTTTCTCAAACTGAAATAGAGAAAAAAACAGCAGAAATAGTAAAAGACTTATTTAAGAATGATGTAAATGTTAGGACAGATAAGAAGAGAGGAAAAATTATTGACTATGTAAACAGCCAAGCTCCTTGGCATAGAGTTTACATAAATGATGTTGATTTATCTACGATTCCGTATACGTTTACTGATGAAAAACTTGAATTGGAGTTGCAGAAAATAAAATTTAAAAAAGAACAGGAAACGAGAGCAGGTATTCAACAAATATTATCGTCTGATGGTGGCGAATTTGATGATAAGTTTAGTGCGTTAATTTCGCAACTTACAGAAATGGGTAAAAGTGACTTGGCTCGTTATGTGTGCAATCGCAAAATTACTTTAACTGCCTTAGAGGAAGTTTTAAGACGTGATGAAAATGGAAATCCTAAATTAGAAGAAGAAGTCCATAACTTAATCTTTCCGATGAGGAAGGATAGTCAAGAAGTCTGTTATGAAGATCATAATCTTTGGCTACTGGACGAACGTTTGGTTTTTTCAGAATATATTGCTTCCGATAAAAAAATATCAAAGAAGAAAGACGCTTTAGGTGAACCTGATTTAGTAATCTTTGACCAAAAAAGGTCATTTAGAAATGGAGATAACGAATTTAGTAATCCGTTGACAATATTTGAATTTAAAAGACCTAAAAGAGAAAATTATAAACAAGATGATGATCCTATTTTGCAAATAGGTAATTATGTTGATGACATTCGAGCAGGTAAATACGAAATGCCAAAAGGATTAGAACAAATAAAAGTCAATGCGAACACACCAGTTTATGGATATATTATATGTGATTTGACAAAGAAAATAAAAGAATTCGCACGACAACATCAATTGATTATAAGCCCAGACGAAGAAGGATATTTTGGTTTTCACAATGGATTTAGTATATACATTGAAATAATGAGTTTTAAGAAACTGCTTAAAGATGCTAATCTTAGAAATAAAATCTTTTTCAAGAAATTACAAATAGAATAAAACTCCAGAAAACATTATACTCCCGTCAGAATAGTAAATTCTGTATTCCGTTCCCCCACACGAAACCCAGCGTGCTTTCTTGTCTGCAATAATTATGAATATATTTTAATGATATATGCGGATAATATGGGTATGTAGAGACGTTGCATGCAACGTCTCTACGGAACACACGACCATTATAACCATTGTACAGACGCCCAAATTGGGCGTCTGTACGGAAAACCAACAACATCACCAATTATGGATAACAACAATAATCTCAAATACCAAAATAAATACCGCATTCCATCGGCACGCTTGCCACATTGGGATTATGCTTCCAATGCCGCATATTTCATAACGATATGTACCGCCAATCATGCATGTTTTTTCGGTGAAATTATTGATGGTGAAATGATATTATCAGCTATTGGAAAAATTGCCAATGATTATTGGTTAGAAATCCCTAACCATTTTTCATTTGTAAAATTAGGTGAATTTGTCATAATGCCCAATCATGTGCATGGAATTGTAATTATTGATAAAAATGATGATAATATTGTAACAAACGATAATGGTATTGTAGAGACGCCCAAATTGGGCGTCTCTACGAAATGGAAACCAAAAACATTAGGTGTTATTATAAATCAATATAAACGTATTTGCACCATTAATGCCCGCAAAATTAATCCCAATTTCGCATGGCAAACCCGTTTTCACGAACATGTAATCCGCAATGAAAAATCATATATTCAAATATCCGAATATATCACATATAATCC
>JAVBOP010000222.1:0-8803 GCA_031550405.1 Kapaibacterium sp. (SeqCode) | reverse complement strand
CATCGAATTGGAGGCGCTGGTCATGGCGATTGTGGTCATTCAAAGTGGCGGGGATTTGAAAAAAACGGAATTACAGGAACCATAAATGAAAATTAAACATATGAAATATAATATACTTACAGATATTCCGAACAGGAGTGGTATCCGCTCCATTGTTCATAAGTGTTGCATTTGTACCTGAAATATTGACATTGCCTGCCGTTTCTACCCATTCTACACTGTTTTGAGTGCTTACGGCAAAATCAACTCTTATATTGTTATGTGCATCATAATTCGATAAGTTAGCATCATTTAAATATGCCGGAGAGGCTGCAACAAGTGAAACCGTATCATCTTGCAACACTTTTAATCTTGGGTATAAATTTTCACTATAAAACCAATCAACCGTACCAAGTTTCGCCTTCAAGCCGTCGCCTGTCATCTCTTGTGTCAATCGTCCTTCTGCATGCCTTGCTACCTCTTTTCCTCCAATTCCGCCAAAAATGCACATTTGCTTGTCGTAATAGCAATTAGTAACTGTTATTGAATATTTGGAGCTAATAATGCCGCCTGTACTTTCATCATCACCAATAACAACTCCTGTGTTTATGCAATTTTCTATTTTCCCCGAAAAATTATCATCATAATTAGAGTTGCCAACTGCTATTCTGCCCGCTGCTATTCCACCTGCAATAGAATCGCTAAAAACAAAACCGGCATTGATACAATTTTCTATTTTGTTATTTTCAAACATTCCAGAGCCTAAAATACCACCAGCAACTTCTAATAAGGTGTCAGCAACTCCACCCAAAACAGAACCAATATTCAAGCAATTACTTATTGTTAGCAGAGGGATGTCTTGTTTTATAAGTCTAGAATTCATCCCAACAATACCACCTAATACAATTGATTCATATTCGTCACATTCCGTTTTAACCCCAGTAATGGTACCGCTATTTACACAATTATCAATATGAACGCCACAAGCTCCAATCCTGTTGCAAAATCCTAAAATCAATCCAACAATACCACCAGTACCAGCTCCAGCAGTAATGCAACCGTAATTATCACAATAAATAATATTATCTTTTCCATATCCTCCTGGCTGAATATGTCCCACTATACCACCGGCAGACCAAGCGCTTATGTTGCTATAATTTTGACAGCGGTCTATTGTTCCGCCTTCCATGTGCCCAACTATGCCGCCAATACAAACACCGTTCACAGAAATATCTGTACATTTATTTATGCAGTACGATATAGTACTTAAACGGCTTAGACCTGCAATTCCACCAGTCCAACAATTCCCCGTATCACTGCTATTGCCGCGTATATAGCCATCAATTGTAACATTTTTGACTTCAGCTTTGTATGTCATTCCAAACAAACCTTGATACTCTCCTTCAAATTCTTTTTTAGGAATATTAATAGCTAAAGTTATTTTATATCCCTGCCCATCAAAATTTCCTTGAAAAGTATAAATGCAGTCTGTAGATGCGGAGTAATAATGATTAGATTTCCCTATACATGTTCGGATAGAATCTGTAATGTTATTCATTACTTTGAAGTATTTATCTTTGCTCCAATTCGTAACAGTGTCAATAGCTCCATTATTCACGCTGTCAGCTAACGCCTCCATATCTTGGCGGCTGGTAATTTGGTATGGGTCGGCTTGTGTGCCGCTGCCGCCGGAAAATTGAGCGTGGAGGTTAATGGAGGTTAAGAAAAAGAGGATTGCGATTGCACCCATAACCCCTAAATCCCCTAAAGGGGACTTGGAGGATATATTAACAGCAAAGCCTCATCATTAAAGCTATCACAAGCATTATGATGAGGCTGCTTTTTTAAGGGAGGTATTAGCTAAAAATAAATATTTTCTCTTTGAAAAATTTTCTATCTTGCAAACGCTTGATATTCCTCATACCTTACTCTGTGAAAAATGAAAAAAAAGAGAAATATATCTCTCAGATTTTTAAAACAACGCTATCAAAATATTTATAACTTCTGCTTTTGTGGAAGCTTATTGTTTTTTTAATATTTTATGAAAAAATATTCATTTTTCTTGCTCGGCTTCCAGTGGATAGATATTGGCTTGAGCCGAAATATTCAATAGAATACCCGCAACCGCCGCATTGATGATTATAGCCGTTCCGCCATAACTTATGAATGGCAGCGGGACGCCTGTTGTCGGAAGCAAACCTGTGTTAACTGCTGCATTTACAAAGAGATACAGTGCAAAAGCAATTATAATGCCTATTGCTAAAAAGTAGCCAAAATTGTCAGGCGCCTTTCGTGCAGTTATCATGCCTCGCCAGAAAATCACTGCAAACGTGCCAAAAATCAGGAGTAACCCCAAAAAACCATATTCCTCGCCTATAACCGAAAAAATAAAATCGCCATAGGATTCTGGCAGGAACAAATGCGTTTGCCGTCCTTGACCCGGTCCCAGCCCAATAAATCCGCCATTCCCCAAAGCGATTAGCGCTTGCTGGAGCTGGTAGTCTGTTACGGTTGGAGACGAATTGCCCATGCCAAAATAGGATAAAATTCTATTCATGCGATATGGAGCCGAAACAGCATACACGGCAGCGCCAGCGCCTCCAACTATAACAGTAGCAAAGAGATACAGAAGATTGGTATTACCAATAAACATCATTGTCATAGCCAAAATAAAAATTAGCGCCATGTTGGAAAAATTGGGCTGCAAAGCAATCAGCAGGCATATTGCAACCGTCCAAATGATGAATGGCAGAAAGCCTTCTTTGAATGTTTTGATAATTTTTTGTTTATGCACAAGTAGTGCCGAAAAATATATTATCATCGCAAATTTTGCCGTTTCAACGGGCTGCATGTTGAATGAGCCAAATGAAAGCCAGCGTTTTGCTCCTTTGTGTTCATCGCCTACAGCCAACACAGCTATCAATAAAATAATGGCAATAAGCATAATTGGCTTTGCAAATTTCTGATATATTCTGTAATCAATTTTTGAAAAAAATATTAATGCCAAAACTGCTATGCCTACGCGTATGGCGTGATTCCAAAAGTATACATCAACCGAGCCGTTGAACTTATCTGCCGAAATCGGAGCGCTTGCGCTATAGACAAACACAAGCGAAAACAGCAGCAGTCCGACAACCGGAATAAAAATTATCCAATCTATATGTCCCGCGTTTTTTTTCATATTAAGCTAATATAACCCTGTCAAAGCTACAATTTAATGCTTTGGCAAGCATCATTACAATTTAAAAATATCAGACAACTGCTCGCTAACAATTGGCGGAACAAAACTGCTCACGTCCTTGCCAAAACTCGCAAGCTCTCGGACAATACTGGAATTGAGATATGAATACCGCTCGTGCGGCATCATAAACAGCGTGTGTATGGCTGGCTCAAGTTTGCGGTTTGCAAGCGCTATCTGGAATTCGTAATCGAAATCAGAAACCGCCCGTACCCCGCGTATCATCGCCACCGCCCCATATTGCTTAGCAATTTCTACGGTCAGTCCATTATGTATTATAACCTCGCAATTGGCAATATGTTGCAACGAAATCCTTGCCATTTCGAGACGTTTTGTTTCGGAAAAAAGGTTTGTCTTTTTTGAATTTGTAGCAATAATAATAATAATTTTATCAAAAATACTGCATGCCCGCTCAATTAAATCGATATGGCCGTTGGTGATAGGATCGAATGTGCCGGGATAAATGGCTATTTTTTCAATCATTTATAGCATCTATACTTATATTTGAAAATGTTTGAGCGATAATAATACAACAATTATGAATATTTTTTCATAATTGCATTGTCGGAGCAACAGGATTTGAACCTGCGACCCCATCGTCCCGAACGATGTGCGCTACCGGGCTGCGCTATGCTCCGAAAAGAAAACGTAAATATAAATATATTTGTACATCTATGCAAGTTTTATTATGCTATATGTCAAATTGTGAAATAGTTGTTTTCCGCTGTTTATACCTTTCTCCAGCCAACCAGTCTACTTTTAGCCTAATATTGATTTGCTGGCAATTATGACTTGAGTGCCAAAATCTGTTTTCAAAAATTCCAATTCCCCAAAGCCTGCCTCCTTTAAAACGACCCAAATGTCGGCGTAAGTATAAGAGTTGCCGGCTGGAGTATTTACGAGTAAGTTAATGGATTGTAAAGCACTTAGCATTGGAGAAGTGCGGTCGTCATTTATAATCATTTGATGAATGACAAGCTTTCCGCCACGTTTCAATGCCTTATAGACACGGCTAAGTATGTCGATATTTTCAATGATGGAGTAATCGTGCAAAACAGAGCTGATAAAGATGCAATCGTATTGACTGCCAAAATCATCGACCAATAAATCGCCTGACAAAAAGTTCATATTATTGCCAGCAAATTCGTTTTGTATCATTTTCTTAGCAATTTCAATCACATTAGGGTAGTCAAAAATGTAGGTATCGATATTCGGATTATTTTTGGCAATCTCTAAAGCGTAACGCCCGGAGCCAGCTCCCAAGTCCAGCATTTTATGTATGCTTTGCAATGGAATATGCTTCATAACAAGCTCCAATTCCATTTTTGCCTTGTAGTCCAGAGAAATTAGAAAATCCGCAATCCAACGCTCATCTTTTTCATTAATAGTCTTATTTGTCTCAAATTCGCCGGTTTTTATCACATTGCTAAGTGTTCCCCAGCTTTCCCACAAGTCGGCAGTGTGAAGCAAAAAGCCATAATATGCAGGATTTTTTTTCACCAGATGCTTATTCGCCAGCTCGGTGTTTTCATAATATAATTCGTGTTTATTCAGTAGCTTAATTGCTACAAGAGCATTCAACAGGCGATCCAGTGCTTTCTCGTTAACGCCAATAATTTTGGCAATAGAATCTACTGTTTTATAGCCATCACCTATCACTGAAAAAATATCATACTGCATGGCAGCAAATAAAATTTGGCTTTTTTGAAAGCCGATAGCAAGTTCCTGAATGATATTGTATGCTGAGCCTTCTGCCCAACGCGGGTCAATCTTTGCCATATTATATCTCCAATAAAATAATTAATAATAGTATAAGAGTGAAAAGATGCTTTTTTATTTTAAAATTTCATAAATATTTGCATTTTATCTTCCAATTTTATTTATCTTTGAAATGATATTGGATTTTAAGAAAGGTATTGACATGAAATATGTTATTGGAATTTTATTAATATGTATGTCGTTTGCGGGCTGTTCAGATGATGATCCGGCTCCAAATAAATTTATGCCTGCAAGTGCTGGAGATTATTGGGCTTATTCAAACTATTCCGTGGATACAAATGGAATAGCAAAACAAATACCGCCGATTGATTCGCTTGTATACCTGTCAGATACTATATTTTTAGAGCATAATGCCTCGAAATATAGGATGTCATATTATAACCCTATGGTATACGAGGAGCTTACAACAGATATTTATACTTATGAAACTGATAATCAGCTGTATGTTTCTTCATCTTTTCTCGAAATGTTTATGACATTTGTTCCTTTGGAAATCGAATCGCAGTGGATTAAATTGGCAGATAGAAATGCCAGCTCATGGGATTTGTTCGCTTTACCTCTCAATGATATAGAGCTGCCCATTGCAAATGAGATGAATATTATTTTAAATGGAAAATTGAAATTCGAAGTAAGTAACGATGGTTACAAGATGTTAGACTTATCTTTCGGCAGTTTCAATGCCTCCGCTTTTTCGATTGAGATGTTGTTTGATGGTACTTTTACCTTGTCATCTCTGCCAATACCCGTGCCATTTAAAACATCATTCGCAAAAATTAATTATTATTTTATCGACAATATCGGTCTTTCGGCTATCACTTCCGACCCACAGACAATAGGCTCTGGCGATATTGGCATAAAAACAACCGGCTTCAAAAAGCTATTAGAAAAATATAATAAAAAATAGAAAAAGAGCATACACCTCCAAATTCAAAAAAAAGCAGCCTCATCATAATGCTTGTGATAGCTTTAATGATGAGGTTTTGCTGTTAATATTGGACTGGTGAGCTGGTCTATTTTTCTAATTCTTCTTCGTTAACTTCTACCCACTCCGGAATGAGCAACCTTCCGCAATTTTCGCACTGGAAAATGCGCTCAGGCTGGTTCCTCATTTCAACTATAATTTGCTGTGGTATTGAGCGAAAGCAGCCGGTACATGATGATTTTTTGACGGCAACAGCAGCATCTGGAATGCGAGTGCGAATTCTGCTATATCTTTCAAATAGAACTTCATCTATTTTCAATTTCAGCATCTTTCTTATTTTATTAAACTTATCTATATCGTCATGTTGAGTTTCTGCAAGCTCTTGATGTTGCTCGCTCAATTCCTCCAATTCATTTTGCATTGCCAAATGATGTTGCTTTTGCTGCTCAAGAATTGACATTAAATTTTCCTCTTTAATTCCCTCTGTCCTCATCTTGGCAAAAAGCTTCTCATGCTCGTCTTTCAGATTGGCAATTTCAGCAGATATAGCATCAAATTCCTTGTTATTTCGAACTAAAAACTGCTGCTGCGTCAGCTTATCTTCCTTTTCTTTTATATTGACCAGCGTGATTTTTGCCGTTTTCACGAATTCACGAATGTCGTTTAAAATTTGCTCTGTTTCAAGGACATTATTTCGAGCGGACTTAACATCGTCTTCTTTTTCTTTGATTAATTCGGGCAAATCCCCCATTTCTTCTTTGAAATCATCAAGTATCCTGTCAATATGGGAAATTTTTGCAATAACCTCTATGTCGTTTGCCATTGTAACCTTATTATTTTAATAAATATTCTTGCTGTTTTGAATAATAATCATGATTGGGAAAGTATTGTACAGGGTTGGTCAATACCTTTGAAATCGAAAACTTTATGGCATTTTGCAGTAAAAACGTGTTTAATGCAGCTGCAATACCTTTTGGCACAAACTGCTCCATCTCATAATGCCCAACGTCAATTAAAAGCAATTTATCCTTAACATCATGAAAAACATGATATGTAGCATCTGCCGTAATAAAGGCATCACAATTTTGTTTTAGCGCCTCATTGATAAATGAAGTTCCGCTTCCACCAACGATTGCAATTTTTTGCAGCAAATCAGTGCTCTTACGTTTACAAAATTTTATAGGCGAATTGCATACATCATGCACTTTAGAAATTAAATCCATATCGGACAGACCGTTCGAATGAGCTATAACGCCCATTCCGCAATTCGGATTGGCTTTGTCAGGCACTAAAAACGTGGTATCTGTCAAAGAAAGCATATTTGCCAAAATTTTGCTGGTGCCATACAGGTATGCGTCAAATGTTGTGTGAAGCGAAATGAGATTAATTGAATTTTTTATTAGACTTGAGCACAGCTTTCCAACTCTGCTGGAAATTTCTATGCTCGTAAGTGGCTTATATATAAGCGGATGAAAAGTAATAACCGTATTATAATTTAATTCTATACATTCTTGAATTACATCCTCCGTAACCTCAAGTGTTATTAAAATTCCACTTATTTTATTCGAATTACATTGAATCTGCAAGCCTGTTTTATCTTCCTCCATTGCTGTTTCTTGCGGAAAATAAGCATTAATAGCTTCCAATAAAAATCCAACTTCCATCATTTTTAAAATACTTTCCTCATTTAGCTTTCCAAAATACAAAAAAAAAAGCAACATAACAAAGTCAAAGCGCCTTTCACGTATAATTATTAATTTTTATTCATAATTCTCACACAATATCAGAATCAGGATTTACATATGGATAAATATCAACAATATGCAACATCTTGTTATATCATTTTGTTATAACAAAGTATATCATAAATCCCGTAAAGGCGTTGCATTGCGTCTCTAGATACCTATATTATCCACATATATTATTAAAAATAATTCATAATCTAATTGTAGAGACAGATTTCAGACCTGTCACATAGATTTTACCATTTAAATGAAAATTCTATTGTTCACGATTGTGTTAGGAGACAGATCATAGACCTGTCCCTACATACCCACATTATCCGCATGTATCATTAAAATATATTCATAATTCTTGCATATAAAAAAAACCCACAGGATTGCTGTGGGGCTATATCCATGAAAATCCACATTATGGGAATATCTTATAAATATCTTTTCTGTGTGAGATTCTTACAAATTCTATTTTATTATTTTCAATATAAATTCCGATGCGGTAATCGCCAAGCCTGATTCTATACGCAAAAGAATGTCCTTTCATCTTCTTTAACGAAGCTATATCTTCTATTTTGTCAGCTTCTTTGCATGAAATAATAATTTTTTGGGTTTACCTCTTGACAAGCTCTGGCAGTAATTGCAAGTCTTTTTGGAACTTACGTAAAAAAACAAGCTCCATATCAATTCAAAATTTGCATTATTTCTTCTTCGCTCACAACATCATTTCTGTCAGCTTCTTCCATCATTTTTAGCAAGCCCGCATCTTCTTTATCTTCTTCGGTTAATAAAGATGTTTTAATGTGCATTCGCTGCAATAAATCAAGCAAAAAAGAAAATTCCTGCTCTGTTTTCGGTGTAATTAATATTGTATCCATAATTTACCTTACTGTATTATATATTACAAAATTACATATTTCATATTGAATAACAAAATTACAACATCCGCATATATCATTAAAATATATTCATAAATACTGCACATACATTTCATCATCTTTCCAATTCATTGGATTATATGTGATATATTCGGATATTTGAATATATGATTTTTCATTGCGGATTACATGTTCGTGAAAACGGGTTTGCCATGCGAAATTGGGATTAATTTTGCGGGCATTAATGGTGCAAATACGTTTATATTGATTTATA
>JAVBOP010000230.1:0-14843 GCA_031550405.1 Kapaibacterium sp. (SeqCode) | reverse complement strand
CTTAATGATAATTCTTTTGCCCAGTATACAACTTCGACAGCAATGCAGTCTGATTCAGTTTCACATAAAATTGTAAAATCACCCTCTGGCGTTGATACCGTGATAACTTTTTATGCGGCGGATACTGTTATTTTCAACTTGAAAACCAAAAAAATGCTGTTGAAAGGAGATGCCAAAGTTGATTTCAAAGTGCAGAAATTGACAGCGGCGATTATCGAAGTTGATTTTGAAAAGTCCGAATTGACAGCGCTATTAAGCCGAGACAGCAACAACAAGATTATTGGAATACCGAAATTTAATGATGGCGGCGATGAATTTTATGGCGAGGAGCTGACATATAACTTTAAGACGAAATCTGGAATAATCAAATCTGGAGAAACCCAAATGGGCGAGGGGTTTTATTATGGTGATGTAATAAATAGAATTTCGGAAAATGAAATATATGTAAGCAATAGCTATTACACAACTTGCGACGCAGCGCATCCGCATTATTATTTCGGTTCAAAGGAAATGAAAATAATACTTAATGAAAAAATTTTCATAGATCCGCTGATTTTTTATGTGGAAGATATCCCCATTATGGATATTCCGTTTGGCTTGTTTTTGCCGATTAACAAAGGGCGGCGTTCCGGTTTCATTGTTCCATCTTTCTATTTTTCGAGCAGTCGCGGCGTGGTATTTGAAGATTTGGGATTTTACTGGGCGGCATCAGATTATTGGGATACGAAATTTACGACGAATCTATACACAAAAGGCGGATTTATTTTAAATAATGAGACCAATTGGGCATTAAAAGATATATTCTCCGGCAATTCGCAGTTCAGCATTGGCCAGACGCGCCAATCTCTTGATGATGAATTTAAAGGCGAATGGAAGATAAATTTGCGGCATAAACAGACTTTTAGTCCTTATGAAAATGCAAGCATAGACCTTGAGCTAACTTCGCCGGATTTCAATAGAAATACTTCAACAAATATTAATGAGCGGGTAAGGCAACGTGCATATTCTACTGCTGCTTATTCTAAAACATTTGAAAATGGCATTACGGCATCGGCGTCATTTCAAAATGACCAGAATATTATAACCGGCGAATACTCGGGCAAAGTGCCGCTCACTCTCTCGGTGCCACAGATATATCCGGTTAAGAAGATATTCGATATTCCCACATCCGCTTGGTATTCATGGATTAAGGATATGACTTTTAGCTATCGCTTTAATGCGGACTATAGCTTCAACAAGACACAATTAACCAGCAGCCAGCAAAATGGCGACGATATTACTTATGACACTGCATTTATTTCGAATCAGTCCAGCAGGATAACACACACGCCTGTGTTATCCGTTTCTCCGAAATTGGGGCGGTTTACGGTTACTCCCGGCGTTAATTTGATGGCAAATAACTTCTTTCGGCGAATGGATAAGTCATATAACCCTGTCGATTCGTCGGTGGTAGAAAGCTATACGCACGGCTTTTTCACTGAATATTCATATTCATTCTCATTAGGAGCAAGCACCCGGATTTACGGAATATTTGATGAAAAGCACAGGCTATTTGGTTTCATACACCCGAACACATTTGGAATAAAGGCATTCAGGCACACATACCAGCCCAACGTCAGCTTCAATTACACGCCGGATTTTTCGGAGGACAAGTATGGGTTTTATGGCACATATTATAATGAAAAGCTGGGACAGGAAGTGAAATATTCCCATTATGAAAAAGAAGGCGGGATGCACCCATCAAGCCAATTGCAAAAGCGTATCGCATATTCGGATATGCACAGTTTTGAAATAAAAAAGGCAGGCAAAGACACGCTGCCGGATGAGAATATGGAGCTGCTTCGCTTTGGTTTTTCGACGGCTTACAACTTTGCTGCCGATTCAATCAAATTTAGCGATATTGCCATGAATTTTCGCACGCCTGCCGTTAATTTTCTGGAATTTAATGGCAATGCGGCATTCACTTTGTATGACCAGATTAAAGTCAAAAATCCGAATAGCGATATAGAAACATATAGAAAAGTTAATCAATTTTTAATTTCAAATGACAAAGGATTGGTGCGTTTGACTTATTTTGAAGTCAACATATCGACATCGTTTTCTTCAGATGGCTTTATAGGCAGTACGACTTTTGGCAAAGACACCGCGGATGCGGATAGCGCTAAAGCCATTCCCGAGAAAACTTTGGGCGATAAATTTATTCAGCGGGACGAAATGCCGGTAAAGGATGGCGATATTTTTGGCGAAAACACGCCGGGATATTCGCCCATCACCTTCCCCTGGAGCGTTACACTGGGCTTGAAATTTAACTATAACAATGCCATTGTCAACACTATTACCCGACTTCTCAATCTAAATGCCACCTTTAACTGCACCATTGCGGATACGTGGAAAGTGTCCACGACCTTTCAATATGATTTTATAAATTGGCAGCTGATAACTCCGCAAATCAATCTGACCAAGGATATGCATTGTTTCGACCTTACTGCAAGCTGGTATCCATCGGGCTACAACCGCGGCTTTTACCTGCGATTTGGCATTAAGTCTTCACAGCTGCGCGACCTGAAAATCGAAAAACGCGACTCACCAATATACAGATAAGTAATTTTTCAGCATTATATCAAAGTTTACATCTTTTGAGGCGAGGTTACGCCAAGTATGCTAAGCCCGTTATATAAGACTACCTTAGTAGCATTGGACAGTATCAGGCGTGCATTCATTAATTTTTCTTCTGTGCCAATAATCCTGCAATCATGATAAAAAATATGGAATGCAGCGGCAACTTCCCGCAGATATTCGCACACAATATGCGGCTCACTTTTTTGCATGGCGGATAGCAAAATTTCAGGAAATAATATTAATTGTTTTATTAAATTTATTTCATTTTGTTCCACTAATAGCGATAAATCTACCTTTGAACTGTCTATGGTTTGCATGGCTAACTTATCAAAAATAGAGCAGATGCGGGCATGGGCATATTGCAAATAGAAAACAGGATTCTTATCGCTTTGTTCGCGCGCTAAAGACAAATCAAATTCTAAATGAGTATTTACCCCGCGCATGATTAAAAAGAAGCGCACCACATCTTCGCCAACATCATCAAGCAGCTCATCGAGAGTGTAGCTTTTACCTGTTCGCTTCGACATTTTCACCTGCTCGCCATTCTCCATAAGTGTAACAAATTGGTGGATTATGACTTTTATCCTGTTGTTGTCCAGCCCGATAGCTCTGACGCCTGCCAAAACATCGGGGATAGTGGCAATATGGTCAGCCCCGAAAATATCCACGACCAGATCATCGCCACGCAGTAATTTCTCCTTGTGATATGCGATGTCGGGCAGGCGGTATGTCGGCTCACCAGTAGATTTCACAATAACGCGGTCATTTTCAAGTCCAAGTTGAGAAAATTTGAGCCAGACTGCACCATCTTTTTTATAGCTAAGTCCTTTGGATTCAAGGTCATTAAGCAATGTATCTATTTTGCCGTCTTTATAAAGCGAATCTTCATTATAAAACACATCCTGCTTTATTTTCATTCTTGATAAAGTATGCTTAATTTTATCAAAGCACCACTCTTCGCCAAATTTTTTGATTATAGCCAAATCATTTTTGCTGCCTTCAGCCAAATTAGATTTATGAATTTTTATTAATTCTTCTGCAATAGTTTTTACATATTCACCATGATAGCCATCTTCCGGGAAAGGAAAATTCTCATCTTTCAATATCTGCATATATCTTGAATATATTGACTTAGTGAGATTATTCATCTGGTTGCCGGCATTATTGAAGTAATATTCCCGCGTAACTTTCCATCCCGTCCAATCATAAAGGTTGGCTAAAGTATCGCCGATTGCTGCATTTCGACCGTGCCCAAGATGCAACAGCCCTGTAGGATTGGCACTTACGTACTCCACATTGACAGATTTTCCCGAATATTTATTGCTTCTGCCATAATTTTTCTTTTGCGCAATAATATTTGTAAGCTGTTGTATATAATACTGTTGCGAGAATTTTATATTTATAAATCCGCCAGCAATATCAATGCGGTCAATATACGTCTTGTCATAATTGAGACTGGCAACAATGTTTTGGGCAATATCCTGCGGACTGCGCTTCAGCTCTTTGCTTAGCTTCATCGCCAGATTTGTGGACAGATCGCCATGCTCCTTATTGCGCGGAATATCGAATTGTATATCTATATCGGAAGATATATTAATTTTTTTTAATGAATCTTGAAAGATTGATAAAAGATACTGATTTATATTCATTATTTTTATTTAAGTCTTAGTTTTGTCGTGCAACACATTGTGCCGCCATAATTTTTTCTATTCTCTGTCTACGAGTGCGGCTTGAAATTCAGCTTCTGCAACAATGTCGTCATCGACAAAGACAGTGCCTTTGTACATCAATATGCCGAATTTCATGGATAATAATTTCACTTCAATGACCAATTGATCACCGGGAATGACGGGCTTTTTGAATTTAACATTCTTAAATCCAGAAAAATACATGAGCTTTTTCGAGATATCGTCAATCGAATTCCACACGTATAATCCGCCTACCTGTCCCATTGCCTCGCATATCAAAACGCCGGGCATAATCGGCTTGCCGGGGAAATGTCCGGGGAAAAACGGCTCGTTGATAGTTACATTTTTTATGCCAACTATAACCCTTTCATCTGGATCGAAATGTATAATTTTATCTACCAATAAAAATGGAAAGCGGTGCGGAATAATTTCCAATATTTTGAAAATATCAAGCACTGGCTCTTTTTTCGATGGATTTAGCTTGTTCTTCTTGCGCTTTTCCAGATATTGCTTTCGTATCATTTTGGCAAATTCAAAATTACTTGCATGTCCCGGTCTTGCAGCCAGTATTTGCGCCTTTATAGGCACACCGACTAATGCCAAATCGCCTATCATATCCAGCAATTTATGTCTTGCAGGCTCGTTTTTAAAACGCAATTCAGTGCCATTGAGAATACCGTTATTGCTTTCTTTGGGCGCTTCGGCTAAATCCAAAAGCGCTTGCAATGCCTTGGAACCGGCAGCATCAATATCTTTATCAATAATCACAAGGGCGCTGTCAAGGGTACCGCCTTTAATTAAGCCAGACTTATGAAGCATCTCGACTTCTGTCAAAAAACAAAAGGTACGGGCAGGCGCAAATTCGTCAATAAACTCCTTTTTTAAATCAAACATGCCGGAATGCTGGCTGCCCAATGCAGGATTGAAATAATCTACCATCACTGTGAGCCTGTAATCATTTAAAGGCAGAGCAACAATATCTACAAATTTATGCTCATTTTTGTAATATATCTGCTCTTCGACAGCAAAATATTCACGTTCCTCCTCCTGCTCTACTACTCCTGCCTCCAAAAGCGCTTCGACAAATATTTTCGAGCTGCCATCTCCAACCGGCGGTTCATTATTGGATAATTCAATTATGCAATTATCTATCTGCAACCCAACAATAGCAGCCAAAACATGTTCCACCGTATGCACCTTCACATCGCCTGTTCCCAGTGTCGTCCCGCGTGATAAATCTACAACGTAGTCGGTTATTGCCGGAATTTCAACTCTTTCGGGCAAATCCGTCCTGACAAACACATAATGTGTATTTGCAGGCGCAGGCTTAAAAGTGATAGTAGTAATATTTCCCGTATGGAGTCCAACCCCGGAAATAGAAACAGGTTTAGCTATTGTTCTTTGTTTTTCCATTAAAATTGATACTAGTATATTATTTAACAATACTTATGATTAAAAATTATTTAACCGGATGACGGCATTTTATTTGCAAGTGATAAACCACCTAAACAACCAAAGGACGAAAATCCAAGCCATATATTATTCGATAAAAGAAAAAAAATCTTATTAACATCAACATATACTCTCTTCCTTTTTCATCTTTTTTTTTCATAGCAGCCAATAAAATAAATGACTTAATTGGATACAATAAGAGGGTTTAAATTCGGCTCGTCGCTTTCTATAAGACCATCCCGGATCTTTATAATTCTATGCGCATAAAGTGCAACCTCTTCCGAATGCGTAACAAGTATGATAGTATTGTTCTTTTTCCACAAATCCGAAAACAGTTGCATGATTTCGTCGCCAGTTTTCGTGTCCAGATTGCCCGTAGGCTCGTCCGCAAGAATAATCGAAGGTGTTGTAACCAAAGCCCGTGCAATGGCAACCCGCTGCCTTTGACCGCCCGAAAGCTCATTCGGCTTGTGCGACAGGCGATCGCCCAACTTGACGCTCTCAAGCACAGAAGTCGCTATATCATTGCGCTTACTCTTCCCAATGCCAGAATATATCAGCGGCAATTCAACATTTTTAACAATACTTGCGCGCGGCAGCAAATTGAATGATTGAAATACGAAGCCAATTTTTTTATTCCGTATCTCGGCAAGGTCATTATCCTCCATCTGGCTCACATCTTTTCCGTCCAATATATATTGACCAGCCGTTGGAGTGTCCAGACAGCCAAGTATGTTCATCAGCGTAGATTTGCCAGAGCCCGACGGTCCCATAATCGCAACATACTCATTTTTATTGATTTGCAGCGACACATCCCGGAGTGCAAAAACCGCTTCCTCGCCCATGTGATATACCTTGGATATATGCTCTATATCTATAATAGCATTATTTTGCATGATATTAACTTGATTTAATTTTCAAAGCAATAATACGTAATAATGCCAAATGGGTTTATAGGAGTAATAATTATCTGTAAAAATCGGCATAATCTCCAGACAAATTCGCTCAATGAGATTTATGAAAAAAAAATCATAATTGAATTATATATAATTTTTTTGGTACAATTATTGATAATTAAAAAGGTTTTAATACTCAACCTTCATCAACATGTGTTAATTAATCCTACGGATTAATGTTTATTCTTAAAACACCCCGTCCCTTCGGGACACCCCTCTACAAGAGGGGAATGCTTGCCATTGAATAATTCCCCTCTTCCAGAGAGGTGGCAGGCGCTTCGACTGACGGGGTGTTTTTGGGGCATTGCATATTAAACTGAAAATTGATAACTGTTGGGTTTTAATATTACATGTAGTTAAAAAATGCCATATAAAATATATTGCGGGCTTCTATTACTATTATTTGTAATGAGTTGCTCGGATGTCGATGCAAATAATGGAAAGCAAAATATATTGCTCGGCATCGACAAAATCACCACTGAAAAATATAATCTACTTAAGGGAAAGAAAGTCGGGCTGTTTACCAATTTTTCCGGCCGCACGGCCAAAGGCATTCTCACCGCCGAAGTTTTTGCCAAGCAGAATGTATTTACATTGAAATATTTGTTTTCGCCCGAGCACGGATTTTTTGGCGGGCAACATGCTGGCGAAAAAGTGGATAATCAGGAAATTTTTGGTATACCGGTCATCTCTTTATATGGCAGCAGCAGATACCCTAATATAGATATATTAAAGGAGTTAGATGTAATCGTTATCGACATACAGGACATCGGCATAAGGTCGTATACCTTTCTTAGTTCCGTGAATTATATGCTTGCAGCCTGCGCCGAAGCTGGCATACCCGCCATAGTGCTTGACCGCCCCAACCCGATAGGCGGCAATATCGTGGATGGAGCCGTAACCCAAGCGGGTTTTGAGTCATTTATGAGCCTGCTGCCTGTGCCTTATATACACGGTTTGACATTGGGCGAAATATCGAAAATGATGAACGAAGAGGGGTGGCTGAAAACGAAAAGCGGCAGGATTGTAAAATGCAACCTAACTATTATAAAAATGGAAGGTTGGAGGCGGGAAATGCGATGGGAAGACTGCGGTTTGCTATGGTTTCCAACATCGCCTCAAATCCCCACGCCTGACGCCATCAGAGGCGCTGCAATGCTTGGCATATTCGGCGAGTTGGGTATTTTGAACATAGGCATAGGCACCTCATTGCCGTTCCAATATATTGGCATGCCTGGTTTAAAAGTAGATACTATCTATAAGCAATTACAAGATATTAGCGATAATGGAGTTCTAATACAGCAGGCACATTTCAAGCCATTTTATGGCAGATTTGCAGCCACAAATTGCCAAGGTTTTATATTGCGATTTCCTAACAGTGATATATTTAAGCCATATACGAGCGGTGTGAAAATCATGCTTGCCATACGCAAGGTGCACGAGGAGCTATTTGAGCTGGATAAAATTGATAAATCGAAAAAGGAGATGTTCATCAAGGTTACGGGCGGCGAGGAGCTGTTTACCAGGCTATTTATAGGTGCAAGTGACAGCGATGTGCTTGCGGCAGCGCAATTGGGCTTACCTGAATTTATGATGCTGCGCAAAAAATACCTCATATATAATTAGGGCTTGTTAATACATTTTTTTTTTCAGTATATCTGTATTATTGTTATAAATGTTTTATTTAAAATATAGGCTTAATGGTCAAAAGAGTTGCTATTTCCTTTACAATTGCTTTTATTTGCAATAAATTACCCTATATCAGCTGAAAAATCTTCGATAAATTTCTTCTTTCTTGCCGAATTTAAACCCTTTATTGTATCCAGCTAAGTCATTTATTTTATTGGCTGCTATGGAAAAAAGGAAGGAATGCTGTTATGCTTTTGCGTCCAACAGGCTGCCTTTATTCACATTCATTTCGGTGATTTTTCCGCTACGGTTAAATAATATATGGTTTTGCAATAGAGATGAACTGTCTGGAAAAAGGTTCTCAAAATAATGTCGCTCGGATTGCGACACTATGTTTTTTACGTCAATTGCATTATTATTCGTGGTGTTGCGAATTTGTTCCTGCGGCTTTATAGCACTGGTTTGCATTTTTTTTATGCCACCGCCGAGTCGTATGTATGGATTATTATTTTGTAATATATTAATATTCATTTATCTACAATTACATTATATTTCTAAAGAAAATCTTGCCAAATTTTTTGCAGTACTGATAATTTGCGTGTTAGCTTCAAAACCTCGCTGAGCGGTTATCATATCGACCATCTCCGTAACTATATTAATATCAGGGTAATGCACATACCCATCAGCATCAGCGTCGGGATGGCTTGGCTCATAAACCAACCTTTCAGCAGTATCTTTTATCGTTTCAGATTTAATTAATTTATTTTCATTTTCATCAATATTTATCTTAGTATTGGGCGCATGAGCCTTGTCGGTTCGAGAAAGATTAAGTTGGCTATTCAATTGATTCGCAAAAACCTGCTTTTCGTTGTTGCTGGAAATAACCATTTCCCGATGATAGGGCAAGCCGTCTAACCCCTTTGTAGTATTGGCATTTGCAATATTATTGGCTATTGCCGACAAGCGTTTCCGTTGCACGCTCATACCTTGTCCGGCGGTATTTATTGTAGAAAAAATATTTTCTGCCATAATTATTTTCCTTTGATTTATGAATTTTTATTCATAATTAATAATTAGAAACTCCGGTAATTGCCGCTCCCATTTGTCTAAAATGCTTGCTCAAATTTTGTGAGGCAAATTGAAATCGAATTTGATTTTCAGCAATATCCGACATTTCTTTGTCCAAATTCAAATCGTTTTCTCCAGAAATATATTTCTCAGCTTCAGGAATTTTTTGTTCCGTAACTTCACCTTCCGGATTGTCGTTTGCTCCAATTCTTATGTGAGCTTTATTGGTAGAAGCGCCTGATAAAGCAATTACTTGCTGATTAAAAAGCTCCTCGAATTTTACCCGCTCCGGTTTATATCCAGTCGTGTTTACATTTGCTATATTTTTTGCCGAAGCCCGCATTCTCAAAGAATACGCATCCATAGCTTTATTTAAAAGTTGTACTTTTTCCTTGAATAAACGATCGTTAACTTCCATGTTGCCTCCCTGTTAATAGCAAATTTTATATGCAAATTATATACCAATGAAAAAATATTGGCGAATATTGTGCAATTTTTTTATTTTTCAATACAAGCATATTTTATAAAAAAACCTTTAGAAAAATCATCTCCCAAAGGTTCGAATTTGTAATTGTAATCTGTTTGAATTAATATTTAAGTTTATAACTCACTTGATTTTAAACAGCTTATGCGACTTCTGCCATTAAATCAATTAAAATTTCAGGCGCTAAGTTTGCCTGAGCAAAAGATGCTTGAGATTTGAATAAATCTGTTTTTATGAAGTTCAACTCATTTAAAGCCTCTGCAAAAGTCTCGATTGGCTTATTTTCTATACGGTCTAGCGGGCTGCTACTATTCGACAACTGTATCTTATTCTCCAGCATATCAAGTCCCGACAGCAGAATATCCTGCTGCCAGTTTTGCGGCTGATTAATTTCGATTTTATCGAGTTGAAGCGTTGCTACATCAGCTTTTACGCTTTCTTCCGGCTTAAATTTTGGTATGTCAAAATTATTAACTGTGGCAGGTCTAATCTCTCTAATATTCATTTTTAACCTCTGCTTATTATTTTTCCAAATTATTTTTTTTAAAGCTACATTAGCATTCACAATTTGTTTGCCAGATATAAATATTCAAATATTTTTGGCTAATATTATCCAATTTTGCATATATATTTCTGAATATTTTTTAATAAATATATCATATCGTTCATGGTGAAATAGAGAGTTATCATTTTGGGTATTTGGGTCATCTGGGTACGTACTATGTTTGTTATATTAAAGAAATTAGGCACATTTACCAATAGATTTTTTATAGATACCTATACGAAAGTAGGTTTTGCCAAACTTTATGACCGTAAAAATGCTCTCGTTGTCGCAGACCTGTTGAATGACAAGGTGATACCGTTTTTTGAGGAGCATAATTTACGCTTATTAAGGATGCTGACCGATAGAGGCACGGAATATTGTGGTTCGCAAGACCATGATTATGAATTATTTTTAACAATCGAGGAGGAAATTGATCACACTAAAATCAAGGCTAAAAGTCCGCAGACTAACGGCATTTGCGAGAGGTTCAACAAGACTATGATTGATAGTGTTAATTTGGCAAAAGAACATTATATTGAGAAATTAAATGAAAAGAGTTTCTTAAAATACAACAAAAATCACATAAAATCCGACAATTCGGACAGATAATTACCATAAATAATATAAAAATAAAAGATGCAAAAAATAAAATTTCAGAATATAAATAGCATTTTTAAGAGAAATACCTCTTTTATACTTATTTTTTTACTGGTTTGTGCTTTCTTGTCGTCGTGCACAATGGATAAAAAAAATAAAAATACTTCTAAAGACTATAGCAATTTTGAACTGTGGGATGAATGGTTTTTATATAATGATGATGGAAGCCGTTTATTTGTAAGAGAATTTGGCGATGGCGATACAGTTGTTATTCTTCATGGCGGCTTTGGTGCTGAACACAGTTATCTCATTAATCCATTTTTGCCGCTTGCCGATAAGTATCATTTCGTGTTTTATGACCAAAGAGGTTCATTAAGATCTCCATGTTCCGATTCTTTGGTGTCTTTAGCAAATCATGTTGAAGACCTTGAACATTTAAGAAAAGAAATGAATCTTGATAAATTGTTGATAATTGGGCATTCTATGGGCACTTTCATAGGAATGAATTATGCGGAAAAACATCCTGATAATATTAAAGGATTGGTTTTAATTGCTTCTGTGCCAGCAAAAGGATCGGATACAACAATGATGGGGGAAAAGTTTCAAAAATCAGTTTTACAACGTTGGGAAAGACAGGAAGTTTTAGATACCTTAAAAACGCATGGTTTAAAAGTTGAAGATTGGGGTACATACAACAGTAAACAAAGCAGTACTCTTCATCGAATTACTTTTGCAGCTACCAATACGCACCATGTAAAAAATTGGAGAAAATTGCAATCTGCATTTTATTATAGAGAAAATGCAGGGGCTATGGCTGCAAAAAGTATTCCCTCAAACTGGGATTTTACGAAAGCTCTTGAAAAACTACAAATTCCAATTACAGTAATTCAGGGTGATGACGATTACTTGCCAATAAATATGAATGAAGACTGGCTGCAGAAAGTATCAAAAGCAGAATTGAAAATGATACAAAATGCTGGGCACAGTTGTTGGATTGATAACCCTGAACAATTTCATGCTTTTATTTCAGAAGCATTAAAAAAATATAATGGAAATTATATGCGATAATGAGTTTCTCTTACGATGTGTATTTTTTTATTTGTTCGAATTGTCAGATTTCATACTATTATATTGATTTTATTTCAAGTACTATTTTCTCCATAGCAGCGTTGCAGATGCTTGAGATGTTGGAGTAACTACTATTTCCTGCAAATCGACATGCGCGGGACGGGATGCCGCAAACAGCGCTATTTCTGCAATATCACGACCAGATAGCGCCTGTATTCCATTATATACATTCTTCGCTTTTTCAACGTCGCCATGATAGCGAACGAGCGAAAATTCCGTCTCAACCATTCCGGGATCAATTGATGTAACGCGAATATTTGTACCGTTCAAATCCATCATCATACCCTTGGAAATTGCCCGAACAGCATGCTTGGTGCCACAATACACGTTGCCGCCAGGATAAACCTCGTGCCCCGCAATTGAGCCAATATTAATAACCATGCCTTCATTTTGTTCTATCATAAACGGCAAAATAATACGGGAAGCATATAGAAGCCCCTTCACATTTGTATCGATCATTTCCTCCCAATTTGACAGAACGCCATCCTGTATCTTCTCAATTCCCAATGCCTTGCCAGCATTATTTATAAGAATATGAATTTTTTTTAATTTTTCATACAGCGCTGTAAAATTTGCTTTTACGTCGTCAAAATTGCGGACATCCATTTTTATTGTATGGATTTCGATGTCATATTTTTGTCGCAATTCGTTGGCGAGTTCGTTGAGCCTGTCGATACGCCTTGCGGTTAAAATTAAATTTGCGCCATTTTCAGCAAAAATTTTTGCACATGCCTCGCCAATTCCGGAGGAAGCACCAGTGATAATTATATTTTTTCCCTGCATTTTCATTTGTTTTGGGGTTGTATTATGAAACAATAAAATTATATAAACATATTAACTTAACGTATTTTTCCAACATAACAAAATCTTATGAAATTCTTTTTTCTTATATTTTTCATTTTGTATGGATTATTAAATTTTTATATAATTTTGAGAACATCGCAAAGCCTGCAACTCTATCCAAATCTACGGGTTCCAATAATTAGCACCATCATATTTTGCGCACTATCATTCATATTGCATAATATATTAGAGGCGAAATTGTCATTTGAGATTAATTCAATTTTATATTCTATTGGTTCAATTTGGATGATTGCGGCGCTATATTTTTTTATGTCAATTTTATTCTTGGATTTAATTCGCCTGCTTAATCATTTTCTGCATTTTTTGCCCAACATAATAACACAAAATTATATTCAATCTAAGTTTATTATTTTATGTTCGATTACAGGGATTGTAGGAGTTGTTTTTATCGCAGGATATATTAATTTTAAAAATCCAAATGTTGTAAATTTAGACATAACTATACCTGACTCGCATCAAAATAAAGAGCTTACGATAGTCGCTGCAAGCGATTTGCATCTTGGTTACAGCGTAAAAAAAGCGCAATTGCAGGAATATATAAAATTAATAAATATTCATAATCCTGATTTGATTTTGCTGCTTGGTGATATTGTGGATAGAACGATGCAGCCTGTAATTCAGCAAAATATGAAGGAAGATTTAATGCAATTGCATGCAAAATATGGAGTTTATGCTATCGAAGGCAATCATGAGACGATGGGGGATCTGCAAAAATCAGGCGAATATATTGAAGCGGCTGGAATAACAGAACTGCGAGACACGGCAATTGAAATAAATAATGAATTATTTTTAATTGGACGCATGGACAGGAGCAATAAAAACAGGAAATCGCTTGATGATTTGGTCAAAAATTTAGATAATTCAAAGCCTAAAATATTGATGGATCACCAGCCATTTAATCTGGAAGAAGCTGAAAATACTGGCATTGATTTACAACTTTCCGGTCATACTCATGCCGGGCAAATTTTCCCTAACAACTTGATTGTAAAGAAGATATACGAAATTGCACACGGGTATTTGAAAAAAGGCAATACACAATACTACGTGTCGTCGGGCTTGGGTTTATGGGGTGCTCCATTAAGAATTGGATCGCAATCGGAGCTGCTAGTCATAAAGCTGATCTATTGAAATGAGGCATTGTCCATCTTAAACTCAGGTACCAAAATACATACTTGATTATTTAGCTTCAAGATTAAAAATTAGGTATTGTAAATTACATATACTTGTAGTTATTTAATTTCAAGCTGCTTATATATAGATAAGTTAATTATTGTATAGAACTATTAAAAAATATTCATAAAAAAAATGACAAATTAAAGCTATGAAAAAGTATAAATCAAAAATAGGAAAAACACCTTTTGTAATTGTTGCGACCATATTTATAGGCATATTAAATGCACTGATTATTAAAATAAAGCAATTTTATTTGATAGCCCGATATATTCTGTCTGGCTCTTTTTTTGTATATTTGTGAAGAATTATGAGAAAAATAATGTTGATATTTTCTATATTTTTTGTTTTTTCATTTTTAGCATACTTATGTTTATGGATTATAATAAGAAATATCAATTTAAAATATTCATTTATAGATGAATTATTTAATGAAAAAAAACTTATTCATAATGTATTTCCTGCCATCTGTATGGCTTTAATTTCTAGCATAGGATGCGTAGTCACTCCTGTTCGGAATATCTGTAAGTATATTATATTTCATATGTTTAATTTTCATTTATGGTTACTGTAATTCCGTTTTTTTCAAATCCCCGCCACTTTGAATGACCACAATCGCCATGACCAGCGCCTCCAATTCGATG
>JAVBOP010000104.1:0-3138 GCA_031550405.1 Kapaibacterium sp. (SeqCode) | reverse complement strand
TGAGATTATAATAGTGGCAATTAGCATTTATTTCTTTTCGCCAAAATTTATAGCCCATGTAATGCCGAATTTATCGGTGCATATTCCATATAATTGTGCCCAGAAAGTTTCTGCAAGCGGCATAACAATATTTCCACCTTCAGCTAAGCCGTTGAAAACACGATGAGTTTCTTCGTCTGTCGATGTGCATAATGTTATTGTTACACAATCGCCAAATTTAGTTATCTGTCCAAATGCTTCCGATGAATCTGCGCCCATTAAGCATACATGTTCTGTTAATGGCAAAGAAATGTGCATGATTTTTTCTTTTTCTGATTCTGGAATTTCTTCTCCCGGTATGTCTTTGTAGCGTCCGACAAATTCAAAATCGCCGCCAAAAATGGATTTATAGAGATTAAATGCGGCTTCGCATGTTCCGTTGAATGATAGATAAGGGTTTACTGATAGCATAGTTACTCCTCAAAAAGTTAATAAATACCCTACAAAAATAACAAAATTTTCCGAATGTATTGTTAATAAATTGCTTGCGTTTATTTTCCCTTGAATGATTTCTTCAACAACCATTTACAAATAATTAATTTGCTTTCAAGGAAATAGCGGATAATATCCTCAATTTTTTTGCGATTTTACCGATATATTAATTCTTATAATTAATAAAATAAAGTTAATAATCGTAACTAAGTATTTTGCTTGTTTTCAAAATTT
The DNA here is from genome assembly GCA_031550405.1 of Kapaibacterium sp. (SeqCode). Taxonomy (GTDB): domain Bacteria; phylum Bacteroidota; class Ignavibacteria; order Kapaibacteriales; family UBA2268; genus JAVBOP01. Next base: position 2,433 of record JAVBOP010000104.1, on the reverse strand, counting down.
AATATCTTTTTTTCAAAGCGGTTGATGAATTTTATAAGCACGATAGTGGCAACCACCATTATCAGCGCAAAAACTAAAAACAGCGTGCTTTTTAATAAATAATATACAACGGCAAACGTGATAGCTGCAAAGCTATTTGCAAGGATAAACGCTATTTTCGCTATTTTTAAATTTTTTTTAATTTTTGCAATATCTTCTTGAGTTTCCATTTATCTTAGTATATCCTCCAATTCGGTTTTTTTATTCGTTTTGTGGTCTCTGTACTTCACTATTAAAGGAGTTGTTATGCTCAGGTGGTTGGCTACGCCAAAAGCAGTATTTACAGCTCTTGCCCCCTGAACAACGACCGCTCCGGAAGGGATTGTAAGTGGTAAAGTATCTGTTGCCATAATTATTTTTTCATTTACTATATCATATACTTTTGACGAAGCATTAAGAATTACACCACTGCTTAATATAGCCTTTTCCTCTACAACAACTCCTTCATAGATGCCACAATTGCCACCTACTATAACGTCATCTTCAATAATTACAGGGCTTATGCCTACAGGTTCAAGCACTCCGCCAATTTGTGCCGCCGCACTTATATGTACCCGCTTTCCAATTTGCGCGCAAGTGCCAACAAGGGCATGCGAATCAATCATCGTGCCTTCATCGATATATGCGCCAATATTTATATACATAGGCGGCATACACACGACCCCTTTCGCTAAGTATGAGCCATTACGTATGGTTGAGCCACCCGGCACGATTCTTATCTGATCATTTGTTGTGAATTTACGCAGAGGTATCGTGTGCTTATCGAAAAATTTGAACTGCTCATTAATCGACATGTCTATCAAGTTCCCATACCTGAAAAGCAATAGAATGCCTTGTTTAACCCAGATATTTACCTGCCACTTACCGTTTATTTTCGATGCCGAGCGTATTTTGCCTTCATTTAACGCATTAGAAAATTCATCTAAAATATCATTTATTTGCAGCGTGGATACTTCAGTATTTTCAGAATATATTTTTTCTATTTGGCTTTGTAACTTATTCATAATCAGGTACTAAAACAAAACAAATATAAACAAAACAATTGACTTCGCCAAAATGCGAAATTTTACTGATATGCAGAGTAGAACAGAAAAAAGATATTTAATTAATTGTTGTATATCGCAAGAGTTTTTCTCTTCCGAAAAAAAAAGCCTCATTATTGTATTAATGAGGCTTCACAGCATTTGTGCTTAAAGCAAAGCATTGTACAGAAGGAGGGACTCGAACCCTCACGGCTTTAAGGGCCACTGGATTTTGAGTCCAGCGCGTCTACCAGTTCCGCCACTCCTGCTTAAAAAAATACCAAGACTTAGCTTGGTATTCACTAACTTTTAAGGAGGGTACTCATTATGAATTACCGTGGGCGCTGAGGGAGTCGAACCCCCGACCCTCTGCTTGTAAGGCAGATGCTCTAGACCAACTGAGCTAAGCGCCCCAATTTCAAATTCAGGAATACAAAAATACGTAAATTTGTATAAACAACCAAATTTTTTTTTCAAATATTCGAAATTGTTATTGTGTGGCTTCTTCGCTGGGCGGCAACATTCCCATTGATTTTTTCAATTCAAGCAAGTTTGCATCCACATCTGAGTTTGATGCCAATTTTTTAAATTCCAGATCAAGACTTGTATTTTCGCCTGCTAACTGCTCGTAAGCCGATGCTTCTGATTCTAATTTGAGAATTTTTTCTTCATATTTATCGAAATTGCCGAAAGCATCCGTACCAATTCCACTTAGCGATTTGTTGATTTCCTTCTGAGCTTTGGCAGCTTGCGAACGCGCAACAAGAGTGCTTTGGCGGCTTTTTGCCTCGTCAAGTTTCGCTTTCAACTGGTTAAGCTGTTCCCGTAATTTATTTGCCGTCTCTTTGGCTTGCTCATGCAATGGCTGCAATTCCAAAATATTTCTATCCGCAATCGCCTTTTTTTCAAGTGCTTGGCGAGCAAGATCATCTCTGTTTGCACTTAATGCCTGCCGCGCCTTGTTCTCCCAATCTTTGCTATCGAAACGCGCCTTTTCAATTTTCCTTTCAAGACTTTTTTCATTTGCAATCGCTTGGGCAATAGAAGTCGTAGCCTTGTTTATAGAATCTTCCATGTCCAAGACCATTTGCTTCAGCATTTTTTCCGCATCTTCAGCTTTATCCAAAGCGTCGTTTACGTTCGATCTGAATAAATCGGCAATCCGTTTGAATATACTCATATATAACCTTAATGTTTTAATAAATAAGCATACAAATATATAATTTTTTTTGATATGTAAATATATAAAATTATATTTGTATCCTAATTTAATGCTTTACAGTCAAATTTATTTTCTTAGAAAAATGAAAAAATATTCATTATTGCTGTTCATATTTTTTGCATGCTTTTCCTGCACAGACAACAAAGGCGA
>JAVBOP010000215.1:0-15090 GCA_031550405.1 Kapaibacterium sp. (SeqCode) | reverse complement strand
TGGCAGGAGTGCAATATAAAATTTCCATTTGATACAACTAAAAATTGGCTTTTTAGATACGAAGGGAAAAATATTCCTAAAAATATTTCTTTTCTTTATGACGAAAGCAATATGGGAGATACATTAGTATTTTGGGATAGCATAGATAATACAAAATATTATTTTAAAAAAATTATGGGAAATGACCTGTGGAGGTACAGATGAAAAAATTAATTATAATTACATTGTTAATTTTATCTACAAACTTATATGCACAAGAATTGATAGATAAAAGCAAGATGGAGCGTTTTAATCTAAAGCATTATGAAGTAGAATATACGCAAGAAGGTACTATTGATAAAGAAACAGGCTATCTGCGAATTAACAGTGCTGAAAATTATAAATCAAAAGAGCAGGATGCTAAAAATATTGCTTGGGATTATTTAAAAAACAAACTTCAACTTTATGGATTAACAGATTTAAGTGAATTCAGAATAAGAAAAGTTGCAGAATCTTTAACCGGCGAGTTTGTATATTTTGACCAATATATAAATGATATTCCTGTATACCAAACAAACTTTACGATATTTATAGATAAAGAAAAACATGTTCGATTTGTTTCAAATGAATTTAGAAATATTTCTAAAAATACAAAAGACATTTTAGCAGCATCTTTACTTAAAAGTATAAAAATTAATGAAGCGATAGAAATTGCTAAAAAGCATCTAAATATTTTAGAAACAAGTAATATGATAGGTAAACCTGGTGGTTTTCTTACATATTTAGAAACTAAAAATAATGAAATACTATTAACTTGGGGAATTAATATTGCTTGCTTAAAACCCGAAGGTAATTGGTACATTTTTATTGATGCTCTTAATGAGCAAATTGTTCATATAGAAGATCAGACAGATCATGGAACTACGTTTGTAGATATTCCTGCTTTAATTCATAATCCCAATCCTCTTGTTACTAAACGAGTAAATTCTGGTGATGGTAGTCCTTATAACAGAAGTTATGTAGGCGGTAATTGGGATAATCCTACATTAAATGCAGCAAGAGAACAAGTGATGTTGCGTAGTGTTCCGCACACAGTGAATCTTTATCCCAATGGGACTGGATGGAATTTTTATTATATCGGCGAAGGTCCGTATTGTAAATTAGACGAAAGAGAGCCTCCAACTACCCAAAATTGGGTTCAATTTGATGGTTGGAATTTTTCAATTGTTGATTATAAACGTCATCAACCAGAATTTGCATCAATAATGTGTTATTATCATATAGATAAATCTGCAAGAAGGGTGATGGAACTTGGGTATAATATTGATAACACAGGTTTAAAAGGACTTGTTGTGGATCCACATGGTAGTGGAACATATTTTAGACGCAGAGAGGATACATTATTGGGAATACCTATTGGTAATTGGTACACATATATAGCATTTCAGGATTTACCTGAAATAAGTACTTGGGAAGATGCTGATGCGATTTGGCATGAACACGCTCATGCAATTCAATATCACTTTGGAGCAGGATTGGCAGTTGGTGAAGAGATTTGGGAACATGGTGCTGTAAAAAATGGTTGTTCGGATTACTGGACTATATCGAATAGATTACCTATATCTGACTATAAATGGACTAAATTCGGGATATGGGCTTGGGAGAGAGAAGCTATAAATTATGGGTTAAAATATCCACGAGATTTTGACTTTAATAATGGTTTTGAACATAAAAATGGAAGAATTTTTGCATCAGCATTAATGAAAATACAAGAAAACATTGCTGCTGAAACGAATACCGCAATTGGAAAAGATATTACTGATAAGCTATTTCTTGAAATGCACTTTCGCTGGAGTAACATTACTAATTGTTATAATGCTGCATATGCTTTTTTGGAATCTTCAAAATACTTATATGACGGACAGTTTTACTGTAAAATATTCAATACTTTACAAGAATTTGGATTGGTTGTTAATACGACTCATTGGATGACAATAAATTATACATCAAATGCTTCAATTATTAGCAATGATGTAATAATTCAAAATGCTAAAATTACAAATGGAGCCAAAGTTACGATAAAAGCTTGTAACGAAATCATAATAGATAACAATTTTGAAGTAGGGGCAAATTCCCAATTAGAAATTCATTGTCAAGTAAATAACCCATAATTTAAAAATATTCATAAATAAAATATAGGAAAACAAAAAAATGAAAAAACACTTAATTTAAGAAAAATTTTATTATTGGTTGCACTTGCAGGAATATGTGCAACAGAATTGGCAAATGCTCAAGCAACGCCAGGGATTCGAATAAAGGACAAAAATATCCAAATTGGATATGAGGATTTAACCAATTCCCTTTATCTTCATTCATTGACTTTCGGACAAAATGCAAACCATGCTTACGGCAATTGGTGTTTTGAAGGTTGTTATAATGGAGATTTAGACATTTACAAAGCAAATAGCAGCGGATCAAAAGGTAGCTTATTTTTAAAATATAGTAATGCTTATGTTGGTATTGGTACAACTAACCCACAATACAAGTTAGATATTCGAGGCAATGTTGGCGTAAATGGGGTGTTGGTTCATTCTGATAAGCGTTACAAAACAGACATTAAGCCCTTTACAGATAATAGCATTAATGATTTGTTTAAACTGAATGGAGTTACATATAAAACTAACCATATAGCAAAAAATGAAGACGAAATTTTGCGGGGTATTGATTCAACGGAAGAATACAAACAACAATTAATAGCATCTGTACGTGAGCAAGAAAAACGGGAAGCTGAATCAGATACAAGAACAAAATTTGGTTTTATAGCACAGGAATTGCGTGAAGTTTATCCAGAATTAGTTTATGAAGATGAAAACGGTTATTTGGCTGTCAATTATGTTGGCTTAATTCCTGTTCTTGTTGAAGCAATTAAAGAATTGAATGCAAAACTTGAAGGCAAGAGCTTTGAGAAATCAGGAACAGTTTTAACCAGCGAAGCTAAGTTATATCAAAACAACCCAAATCCATTCACAAGCAATACAGAAATTAAATATTATTTACCAAATGAGACAAAAGAGGCAAGTATCCGCATTTATAATCTTGTTGGCGAAGAAATAGCGAAATTTGACTTGCTTGATAGAGGTTATGCAAATCTTACAATCAATGGTAGCGTTTTAAAAGCCGGCATGTATAATTATGCACTTCTTGTTGATGGTCAATTAATTGACACTAAACAAATGGTTTTGACGCGCTAAGCACACTTCGTGTGGCTATTAAAACATAAATTAGAAAAAGCCTTTCATTAATTTATGAAATAGTGAGAGGCTTTTTTTTTGTATATAAAGAGCAGTTTTATGAATAAAAATTCATAAAATTATTAATTTCCAACCGCGCAAACGCTTGATATGCCCAACTTGTCTTCACAAGCTCCCTGAGCCTGTCGAAGGGGAATAGCACCCCTCTCTACAAGAGGGGAATGGCGTAAGTGCTAGTATTTGCAGGTGTTATATATTTCCTTCCCATGAAGGTGTAGGTTTACGATTAATTAACACATCTTGATAACCATTAAGTATTAAACAATAATTTAAATTCTTCTGCCTTAGGACGTTCGCCATTTGCAAGTCTATTAAATATATTAACTTGATGATCTACGTAATCACTAAAGCGTAATGGTACATTGCATTGCTCTCGCATTTGTTCGATTTTGAATGGATTGTCAAGTAATGCCTGAATGACAGATGCCAACGCTTTTGGGTTGCCCGGAACAAAGAAAGTCCCATTTTTGCCCTCCGTAATAAAATCTGGAGCGCCGCCAATATTCGACACGATTACCGGCAAATTCATCGCCAAACATTCAACCAAAACCAACGGAGCGCAATCTTCCCAAATGCTCGGAATTATTGCCATATCGGAGTTATCAGCAATCGTACGAAAATCTTCCCGCGTATATTCGCCCTTCAAATTCACATTTCCAGCCTTGTCTATAGCTTTTATAGCATTGCCATATTCAGGCGAACAAAAGCCCCAAATATCGAATTGCACGTTTTTATTTGTAATATATTGTGCCGCCTGTGCTATAATATGAGCACCTTTATGAGGCATAACTCCACCAATAAATGCAAAGCGAATATTATTGCTAAGTTTATGATTTTCAATAGGATTATCTAAAAGTGTATCTATCGTTTGATGTACTTGATTTATCACCGCAATTCTTTCGCCATTTCCGCAAAAATCAGTCAAAAGCTCTCTTACGCGACGGGAAACAGCAAAAGTATAATCAATTTCTTCGGTCAATAATTTTTGGGCTTTTTCTATGCGTTTTTGATAAGCATTTTTTAATGAAGGATAACGATTAGGCAAATGAGAATTAGCCCAAAAATCGGTATTTTTCCAGCTAACCAAATCATTATTATACATATATAAACATGGATCTATAAAATGATAATTATATGTAGTATAAGTAGTTACAAATCCCAGTTCTTTTGCAACAGTTGCAATTTCAAATGACAAACCCAAGAAATTATGAAAATTTATTAAGTCAGGTTTAAACTCATCAATCACCTGTCGGAACAATTTCACGATATTATCGTCCTTGATTTCCCGCATTGGATTGTCAATATCAAGAAAAATAGTCGGACGGTTATAAACACCATAAAGTTCAACACTGGCATCGTTCGTATGTTCCATATAATACTGGGATTTAACGATGTCATGCTGATGTGTGGCGTAAAACACGGCAACCTCAAAACCACGCTTTGCAAGTTCAATTATAAACGCTTTCGGAAAAGTCGTTCCACCGCCAGATTCATTCCAGCCATACATTGTGAAAAGCAATCGCGGTTTTTTGTTAGAATTATGAATATTTATTAATTGTTTTTCATCCGACGCAATATTTTCCATCGGAATATTTACATCTTCAGGTTTGTCTTTATTGGCAATTGTTTCGATTTTAGCTAAAACATCATGAATATTGAAACCATCAATTTGGACTTTCTTATCATTGTCATCTGTTTGATTTATGATTTTTTTTTCATAATCCTTATTTTCAATATCACCTAAAATATACTCCAAGTAGCTGAATTCATTATCACTTCCATCTGTTTTATCTTTTTCTGGTTCTTCAGCAACTTCAAGTCTCATTGCATCATTATCATTGAGAATAAAGTCAAAATAATTAAATTCTTCTTTGTCATTTTGCGAATCGTGAGAGTGTGAAACAGCATTCAAATTCTCTTGAAATATATTCATCAAATCGGATGCTGCGCCGCTATCTCCGTTAACAATAAGGAAGTTACACAATGTTAATAATATATCACTGCTTTCCGGGGCAAGCTCGTAAGCCTTGTTGAAATATTGCAATGCGAGCTGGTTGTTCCCCTCCATCGCATAAGCGCTTCCAAGCAAGGAATACAGCTCAGGCAAATCAGGATTGTTAACTATATTAATCTCGTTAAAAATCAGCTGCTTAGCTTCATCAAGCCTGCTGTTCAGCAATAACTGTTGGATAGTTTTTTTCATATTAATTTAAGCAAGTAAATATATTATTAAAGGCAAGTACAAAGCCATAAATATACATATTATTTTCGACCTAAAATAAAAAATATTAATACTGATTTTTCTGTTATAATTTAGGTTAATATAACATCAATGCTTTTATTCATGAATTTTATTTCATAATGATTAATTGTTTGGATAATGGCTTATAATAATTTGTTTTGAAAATGAGGTTATATATGCCGTTCGAAAAATTATTTAATTTAAGCATATATTCTCTATTGCCCTTATTTAACAATACCTTATCAAGATGTGCAGATTCGCCTAAAAGATTTAGCAACTCTATTTCAACAGCAATATCTCCGGTCGCCTTGAATATTACAGGCGTTTCGTTGCTGCAAATAATTGTTCCTGCAATATCTACTGAAAATGTCGGCAAAAATGCAACATCCCGCAGGTTTGAAGCGCAAAAATTATCCAATGCCAATTCGCCATTTTCCTGCGTTATTTCATACCGCTTATCGGTTTCAATATCAAATTTATTGAATGAAATTTGGGTATTATCAGGAGTAGATATTAATGCTATCCCATGTATTTCCAGAAACTTACGCTCATTGCTCAATATGTCGTTTGCTGCAATACCCGCAATATTCGCACTTATACCGTTATGCGGATTAAACACGAAATCCAGCTCCTTTTTTGTAGAATTTTCTATAATATACATCTTCTGCGGGTGAAACAAATTATAGTCCATATTCATCGTAAAATCAATACCTGCGGCATTCAGCTCGGGCGCAGCCTTATCGACATAAGCGCTGATAACAACTGTATCGCCGGGGACAGCGTGCGTTTTGTCAATACGGATATTGGCAATATATTTCTCAATCGGAATATATGCAGACAGCGGTATATTGCAGGATAACCGGCACGTGCGTTCAGCTGCAAGCTCCATATTTGCAACATAGTTATCCGTTTGCGCTCCGACAAAGGAAACCGCTATATCCATGCTCCCATTAGCTGGAATAATGACAGGCAAAGTTGTGTTGTGCGTGAAATTGCCGCTTGGAAATATATTAATATTTTTTAATTTTATATCGAAAGTCGATGGATTATGCACGCTTACCGTCATCGTTTTTGTGGAATTAATCCATACTTCGCCGAAATCCAGTGAGCTATGCGATACACCAAGTTTGATGCTGTCCAATTCGTTTTGCAATTCTACTACATAATTTTGCGGACACACTTTTGTAGATATTTTTAGACTGTATGTATGCTTGCCTCTACTTGGCACTTTAGCCGGATCAAGTACTATTTCAATTTCTGTACTGCTTTCAGGTTCAATTATGAATTTTTGTTCATAAATGCTGTAATATGCTGGCATATCGGATATATCCACTTCAGCAGTATCAGCAAGTGTGCCAGTATTTGTAAGTATAATAATTTTAGAGACTTGTGCGTCGCAACTTTCAAATTTGCCGAAATCTGCCGTAGCAGGCGTTACGCTTGTAATAGCCTTGTGATAGGTATTGCGCATGGTAACAGTGTCATATTCTATTCCATTTGTCGCCTTATCCTGCATCTCAAAAATTAATTTATTTTCATAATCACCTTCGATTTGAGGACTAAACGCAACAATCACCTGCTCTCTGCCGTCCGCTCCTATCTCTTTTGGCAGCGCCAAATCGCTGATTATGCCATAACCTGCCATATCATCATCGAATTTAAGCGACTTAAATACATAAGGCTGCGTGTTGGTTACCCATATCGTATCATAAAGTACCTCATCGGTGCAATGCGAGCTATGTCCTATATATACAACGTCATTACCGCTATTATCCTTATATTCGATTATATTTGTCATAAACTCAATATTTACAGGCACATCAATAGTATCAAAGCACTCGCTGGAAAGGTGCAGATACATACTGCCGTTATATACAGTTTCAACAGCAGAGATGACCTTAATATCTATGTTTGTACTGGCATCAGGCGCTAATGTTAATGGAAAATTATTTAAAATAGCAATATCCACATCCGGCATTACAGGCAGCATATATGCCGTATCTATCGTAATATCCTGTATTGCCTTGGACTTAACCTCAATAGAATATATTTTTTCGACATTGATATTCTGCTTTGTGGTGATATTTTGCGGCAATACCTCCACCTTATTGCTCACACCTCTGCCGCGCACGGCAATCCTGTACGGCGTACTGCACGGCGTCGTAACCACATTAAGTGTATCTATAAAATTGCCCATTGATGCAGGATTAAAGCGTATGGTATAAGTGCCGACCTGCATTGGCGTAAAACGCTCCGGCCGCTTAATTACACTGTATTCCGGCAGCTTGAACTTCACAGACGGTACATAGGCAGTGTCATTGCCTGTATTGCGTATGCTCGCATTCTTCTCAACAGTCCTTCCGATACACACGTCGCCAAAGTCAATACTGATGATGCTGTCGCTGAATATGGTTTTATAAAATACTGCCTCAAGGCTGACAGGATATGGCGTTATAGCGTTGAAGCGTCTGGTATCATTACTAAAAATTAATAATTCCACCTTGAAAGTATCGGGTATATCCGAATATAATCTCAATTTCAACGTATCGCAAGCATTCGGCTTTATGGTCAAAGGGTATATCCTTTCCGACGCAAACCCAAGTATATCACAATTTACATTTGTATCGACTATTGATATTTCATCTATTATCAGGTCGGCATTGCCATAATTGCCTATAACAAGCGGGATAACGGTATCCGCCTTGCACTGCACATCAATCTTGGTGCTGTATTGAGATGCCTTGATAACCGGAGCCAAGCCCCTGACCTTCAGCACCACATTGCGCTTATCGCTGCACTCGCCGAATTCGAAGGAATAAGTAATATATATCACGCCTGTATCTATTGGCGACACTTTGAAACGCATGGTATTGCCGGTATCGCTTACAACGAATATATCGCCCGACCATGTTACATTAGTTATATCAATATCTTTAACTGTAGATGAATATTTTTTTAGCGTATCGCTGCTTTGAGATAGCCACTTAAGGTCTTTGAAGGCATTTTGCTTAACAGGTACATCGCCAAAATCAATAGTATCAAGAGAGGATATGGTAGTGGCTTCCTGCCTGCTGCCTTTGTAATATATAGTGTCCCGCAATGTTATCGAGCTGTTTTCGGGCGTCATCTCCGCTATAATGGCAAACGTATGGTTTCCCAGAGACTTAGGCTCATATTTGACAATAACTTTGACTTCATTGCATGGCTGCACGGGTGTATTGGGATATGTGGGCTGGATAACAGTAAAATTGCTGTCTTTTTTAAGTGCAGCGATATACATGTATGAGATATCGAAGCTCATATTCTTGATTCTGACGGTGTCATACTTCTGAGCCGATGCGCATAGTACCTCAAAATCAACGGTATCCTTATCGACAAACATTTCTGCCTCGGCAAGGTGATATATATTGTCGCCAACCACCCAGCCATTATCGCGGCTTATGAAGAATATATCGTCGAGGTCATCGCCGTCGTCAATGCCGCAGTTTTTCAATGCCCAGCCATTTCCTGCATTGTTTGTATAATATACCCCGCGAAATTCGCCGCACGCCCAGCCTTCCTGAGAACCAAGCAGGTATGCGCCAAACATGGAGCCGCCCACATAAGCCTCGACCCAGCCGTATGGATTGGTATAATCGGTAGAAAACCGCATACCGCCGCCGCCATAGCCGCCGCTGCAATCCAAGCCGGAAAATGGCACAAGTATGGAGTTAGTGCCCGGATAATTAGTGATTTCTTCCTGCCATGACATATTGTCTGATGTCTGCGATGCTATATCCCATGTTTCGCCATAGTCCGCTGTTTTCCATACGAGCCCGCTGCTTGAGGCAAATCCAAGCCCATTCTTATATACCATCACATCTGTCAAGCCTGAAAAGTAGTTTGCGCTGCCGTCAAGAGGCACATAAGTCAGGTCATAGGCTGTCCATGTGCTGCCGGCATCTGTTGAGCGCCATATTATGCGGTGCCCGCTTATTGTTGTCAGGCTGGGAAGGCATCCGCCGCCTGCAAGATATACAGTGTCCTTCGAGAGCATATAGCAGCCCCATATATCCGCCAAATCTGCCTGTATCAGGTTGTTCATGTATGATACGGGCAACCATGTTGCGCCGCCGTCTGTGGTAGAATATACTCCGTCTGGTCCGGAGCAAAATCCATGTGTTTTATCTGCAAAATGTATGCTCTCAAGAAACCATATCGGCAGCAATGTAATACTCCATGTTTTGCCGCCATCGGTAGTTCGGGCGATACGTCCGTTTACATCGTGATTCCCTCTGCCGCACGCCCAGCCTGTCTGAGCATCGATAAAAAATATATCCAGCCACAGCACATTTTGGGCACTTGCGGGCAATTCAGCTTTTTTCCAGTACTTGGCATCTGCCTCAATTGTGCCTGCCAGCATGCAAAACAGCACTGCCAGAAATATATATATATTTTTCATATTATACCTGCATTATTACAACTTAAGAACAACAATATAAATATACAAAAAAAATACAAACTGCAAGCCACCATCATATTATGAATATTTTTTCATAAATGTGCCTGCTTATTTTTTTAAATAATTGCTGAAGGCAAAAACATTCATTTTATTAAAATATATTTGCAAATTATTAGCTTATTTTTGTTATATTGGAAACGGAGTTATTTGATTGAAATTATTTAAAAATATGAAAAATATACAACTGGCAATTATAGCAGTTTTCGTTGCAGCGGCAATGATTTCATGCTCTTCGGAAGAAGGCGTTATTGATAATTACACCAATACGGGGACGTACCTGTTCGCAGATTCGAATATTATGAATAAATATTCATTATTGGATAGCAGTTTTGCACCACTGAATCTAAGCTTTGAAATAAAGGGCAAGATTAATAAAATCAAGCACTTCCGCGAAAATTACTATCTTGTTGTGCCTTCCGATTTCGCCATATATGTCATCAAAGATAAAAGTTACGAGCTTGTTGCAAAGGTTGATTATTTGGCAAGCAATATGCCGCCGACCGATATATGCTTTCCCAATGCAACGGATGCCTATGTATGCCATTCCGGTTCAGGAACTGTAACTATATTGGATATAACGAGTTATAGTATTGCTGCGTCGCAAATACAGTGCTCAGGTACTGGATATTTCGCAATCGAAGGCATGGGCAATCAGGTCTATGCTTGCGCTAATAATAAGTCTGAAGGCAGCGACGATACTGTCTCTGTAATTGATACTCGGACGTTAAAAAATTACATCAATTTGCCGGTATCGCCGTATCCGCGATATATTGCATCTACTTACGATGGCAAGTCTATTTATGTGGTTTCTCTTGGTTGTGGCAAAGAGGATGAGGTGGAGGCAAAAAGTCCGGCATACGTTACTGTGATTGATATTACTCAGAAAGAACCTGCGGTTAGTTCGAAAATCATGTTGGGTTCAAATAATGAATCAGCGCAAAATGTTTATCCAACAGGACTTGCGATATCGCAAAAAAATGCTTACATATCTTCTAATAGCAATTTGTGGAAAATAGTATTATCTTCGGCAAAAACAGCAGCAAGTTTATTGAAAACATCTTGTAAGTTATTGGAATATAACTATATTCGCGATGAAATATATTTTATAGAAAGCAAAGCAAACGCAAATTCGATATTGACCGTTTATGATGCTACTTCTAATGAAAGGAAAAGTTCACACATAATAAAAAGCAATATTGATGCGATAATTGCAGAATAATGTAATACATTTATGAATATTTTTTCATTTTCATAAAATATGCAAGATATAATAACAGAAACAAATATACATTTTGAAAACATTATAGAAAATATTGCAAGCAATGGAGTGCAAATTCCTATTCACCCTAAATACAAGACAGATAATACTGCTTTATATGCTGGAGATTGTTTGGAAATTATGCAGCGTTTTCCAGATAATTATGTAGATATGATTTTTGTGGACAGAATATGATGCAAGAACAATATGATAAAATTTATTCATATTTCAGGACAACAACAGAGCCTTTTGATGAATTAGACTGGGTTGGAGATGAATTATTAGTTATTTTTGAAAATCAAATTATAGAAAAGTATGAAGTTGAAGATTTAAAAGAATTAATCGAAAATTTTTAGAATATTATGAGACAAACAAGAACAAATAAGAAATCGTTAGTTATAGAAGAACTCTTTGATATTTGTGTCAAATGTAATGACTATGTATTTCACAATGGCTTAGTAAAAGATATTTCTAAAAAACATGGCTTTGGAAATCCATTTGATGCAACTAAACTTGACAATAAAAATAAACTTTCTAAAAAATTAATAGAAAATGATTATGCAATTATACATTTAGGTAGTGGAAGACATAAATTTATAAAAGGAATTGATAGGGTTTTTCATCCATTTGAGCCAATTCAAAAAGAAATAGACTGGGAATATAAAAAATCTATTTTAAATCAATATAACTCAAGTGAAAGTAATATATTATCGGTTGCTAATAATCAAAGAATCTTGCATCATTTTCTGTTTGGTAAAGATACTGAATTTGATGATGTAGATGTTTTAAAACGTCCTAAAACGTATTTTCCACACAGAACCAAAACCTCATTTGAATATTCATTCGGTAAAGATAAACTTGAATTAAAAAATATACAAATTGAAGTTGATTTAACTATTGAATTCCAAGGAACAATAGGAGTTTTTGAAGGTAAAAATGGCAAACCTGATAATTTTAACGTGTATCAAATTTATCATCCATTTCTTTATTATTACAATGCAAACCAAAATACAGAATTAAAGGGAAAAATTAAAAATATTTATGGTGTTTATGTTGTTAGAGAAAAGGGAAAATTGAATGATACTATTAAACTTTGGGCTTATACTTTTGATAATCCATTAGATATCACTTCAATCAAATTTATTAAATCAGCTTCATATAAATTAATTAGTATAAAGTAATATGTTAGAAGAATTTAGAAATAAAGTTTTTAATGAAGATGTATTAAAAATTCTTAAATCTATTCCAAGTAATAGTATAGATATGGTTTATGGTGATCCTGATTATAATGTTGGAATTAATTATGCAGGAAAAAACTATACGCAAAAATGGAATGACTATATAGATTGGTATATTGAACTTACAAAAGAATGTATGCGCATTATCAAACCAACGGGCAATTTATTTATGATGAATTATCCTAAGCAAAATGCTTATTTAAGAGTTAAATATTTAGATGATAATACTTTTGATGTACAAGATTATGTTTGGGTTTATAATACTAATGTAGGGCATAGCCCAAGAAGATTTACCACAGCTCACAGAAGTATTTTACATGCAACAAAAAGTAAAGACAATGCTTTTTACAAGGATAATGTAGCTGTTCCATATCAAAATCCGACAGATAAAAGAATTAAAGAACGTATTGCAAATGGACATATAGGTAGAATGCCATATAGTTGGTTTTATTATGATTTAGTCAAAAATGTAAGTAAAGATAAAACTTTTCATTCGTGCCAAATTCCGTTGGCTTTAGTTGAAATGTTAATTAAATCTTGTACACAGAAAAATGATGACTGTTTTATTTTATTTGGTGGCAGTGGCAGTGAGTTAGTTTTATGCAAACAACTTGAAAGAAACTTTATCAGCTGTGAACTTCACCCTGAATATTATCAAATGATTTTAGATAGGCTTGATAATAATGGCAATATAAGAGATGAATATAAATTGCAATTTGTTCAAGAAAAGAAAAATAACATTGATGCTGTTGCGGTATTGTTTCAATAAAGCCGATTACCTCTTGAACTTAGAAATGTTGAGAAATGGCATTTTAGAAAAGGTAATATAGACGGTATTTATGAATATTTATTAATAAATATATTAAGTCAATCGAAGGCATTTATTAATTTTTTAATAATTATATTTGGGAATTACTTTAACTATATAAAACTTATTTTCACTGTTTTTTCATTTTATAAGGAATTTGATTATGTATGATTTCAGTACAACTCCCGATGCTGCAACAACAGCAATGGCACTGGGTTCAATAATGGTGGCCAGTTTTATCGGCTTGATAGCCTATGCGGCGATAGCAATAGGGTTATGGAAAGTATTTATAAAAGCTGGACATGAAGGCTGGAAAGCTATTGTGCCTGTTTATAACTTCTATATTTTAATACAGATAGCTGAGCGCCCAACTTGGTACCTATATTTGGTGTTAGGCTCGGTCGTCGTATCAATTATACCGGTTGTCGGCTGGATATTATCCATTCCGCTGTCAATCGTTTGTCTGGTAATATCCATACTTGTAAATTTGGACATTGCAAAGCGCTTCGGCAAAGAAACAGTTTTTGCCGTAGGAATGATATTACTGACACCAATATTTTATCTGATATTGGGATTCGATGATTCAAAATACACGCCATTGAACAGCCCTGCCGAAGAGAGCAACAAAGATTACAGCAGCTTTTAACCAACTTTTGGAATGTGAAGCAAACTATGGGCGGATTTTTTTCGCCCATAGTTGTTTTGAGTAGCTATGGACAGTAACGGTATTATTCTCAGTTTTAAGAAAATATTATTTAATATTACTGACTTTACCCAACGATTCATCCGCATGTAAACCGTATGCCAGTTGCACCCGTTTTCGAAGATATATAAAACCGCACTGAGCACATCTAAATTGTTCAAGCTAACCATTACCGCGATGAACTGGAAAGCAGTCTACTTTCTGTCAATTTCACAACATCAAATATATAAAAAATGTGTTAACAGAGCATAATAATTTTTTTTTAATTGGCAAGGAAATTGATAATATATTTATTATTTGAAATAATTATTAGCTAATATTATTATGAATGAATATCTGAAAAAAATTAAAAACGAATTTTCAAATCAACAGCAAATTGCTAGCAATAATTTACCAATAAATTCACTACTGCCGCCTAAGAAAAACGCATTTGTTTTAACAGCAACTGATATTGGACCGATGCTTGTTAATAGATTTGATGCAACATCTGCAGGACAAATTACTTATGGCGTGGGCTATCAGTTTTTGGAAACATCTATCTTTGATGCTTCTGAAATACAGTTTGTTTGCAATATTTTAAAAATGATTAGGAAAAATAAAAATGATACCATTTTTGCATTGGATTGCGGAGCGAATATAGGTGCTCATAGTATTGCATGGGGTCGGATGATGACAACTTGGGGAAATATTATTGCAATTGAAGCACAAGAACGAATCTTTTATGCTTTGACTGGTAACATTACTATAAATAATCTGTTTAATGTTCGCGCTATTTGGTCTGCTTTATCTAATGAAGTTGGAGAATTAGAAATTCCTGTTCCTAATTATTTGGATTATGCAAGTTTTGGTAGTCTTGAACTTCAAAAAACATTAACACCTGATGTTGGACAAAGTATCGATTATACTAAAGGTAAAGGGCAGATAGTTAAACAAATGACGATAGATTCATTAAACTTATCTCGTCTGGATTTTATGAAAATAGATGTTGAAGGAATGGAAGAGAAGGTTTTGGCTGGTGCATTTAATACCATACAACAACATAAGCCAGCT
>JAVBOP010000234.1:0-2770 GCA_031550405.1 Kapaibacterium sp. (SeqCode) | reverse complement strand
AACATTTTTTTTATATGGGACTTACGAGTAATTTTTATTTTTGATTTAAATTTATAGATGCAATAATTTCGAAAAGTAAAATAAGAATATTTTTTATTAAATTTTCAAGCTCTCGTTCACTTTCTGCAACATTAATGATTTTTATTTTAGAATCTATATGCAAATATAATATTTTTTTGGAGAAATAAAATAACTACAAATTTGTATTAGCAAATGGTATAAGAACAAAAAAAGAATTTTCGCACTATCGGATAAAGTTATATTCTGAATATTAACAGTTTTTTTGTATATTACATGCTGAGCTTAATGTATAAAATACAAGAACATGTACAGGCTATTTAAAGTAATAAACGATTTTAAGAACTACCTAACTTTTGTAATATTAGTAATTATTTCTCTGTCGCTCATTTCTATCAGCACTTCAACGGAAATCGGAGGATTTAGAACAATAATAATATCGGCAATAGGATTAATTCAGGAAAGTTTTGCATGGCTGCCAAATCCCGGAGCTTTACGCAGCGAAAACAAAGCTCTTGTGGAATTAAATTTGCAGCTATCGACCGAAGTTGCAGTAATGCGCAAATCGCAACAGGAAAATGAAGAATTGCGAGCAATGTTATTGCTTTCAAAAAAATCTGAATTGCCTTTGATTCCAGCTGAAGTTGTCAGTAAAAATACCGTCCAAATGCGCAATTATATTATGATTGACAAGGGGTTGAATGACAGCATTGCTGTTGGTATGTCGGTGCGTTCGGAAGCAGGGTTGGCAGGCAGTGTGATTGGCATAAGCCACGATTACGCGATAATTGAGCTGCTTAATAATCGCAATGTGAAAATCCCTGCCAAGCTTTCAGAGGCGGGCTATGAAGGCATTGTTGTTTGGGAAGGCGATGAAAATTTATATTTAAAAAATATTTCAAACAGTCTGGAAATTACGATTGGAGATGTTGTAACGACGTCGCTTTTCAGCAATAAATATCCGCATAACATTCCCATTGGCAAGGTTGTGAAAGTCGAAGAAGAGCCGGGTTCGCATTTTCATAAAATATACATTAAGCCTGCATCCCGCTTTTTTGGATTTAATCAGGTATTTGTCATCAAAATGCAGCCAGACCCGCAAAAACAATTGCTAATTAAAGATATTGAGAATAAATTTGAATTGCTTGACAAAAAACGGAGATAGTGCATGATTCAAGTTATTAAACAATCATTTTTTAAAAACAGCGCCAAGAAATATATAAAATATATCGCTGCGCTTTTCGTAATCACCATATTTCACACAGCATTGCTCGACTTTATTGCAATACAGGAGATTACGCCAGATCTGTTCATTATCCTCGTCGTTTGGATTTGTTTGAAAGAAGGCACATTTTTTGGACTAATTGCTGGCTTTTTTATTGGAATATTTTTCGATGTTATTTCCGCAGATATAGTCGGCACAAATGCTTTGGCAAAGACAATTGCGGCATTTATTACCAGTTTTTTTTATAAGGAAGGAAATGAAAATAAAATCACTAAAAGTTATAAGTTTATTTTAATAGTGCTACTTGTAACTTTTATTCACAACATTGTTTATTTTTTCTTTTATATAAAAACAAGCGATCAGGACTTTTTTCTATTTTACCTGAAATATGGTTTAGCTTCAACAGTTTACACTACGTTTTTTTCTATTTTTGTATTTTTATTCCAAATTCCGTCAAACAGAATTAAAATCTCATCCAATTATGAATAATTTTTCATAATTGAATATAAAAATATGGCAAATAAAAATAATATTATAATTAATATATTAAATAATTTCTATCAAAAATATATTATAGCAGGAAATTTTGCTATCCTGCTTTTTGTATTAGTCATTGCTATTATTAAATTTACAGCAAATTTGATTCTGTTTTATACTAATAATATTGGCTCAAATATATTCATGGTTAGCAACATGTTTTCTGTTTTTATTCTTGTTGCTGGGCTTTCAATTTTTGAGTATAAAAAGGTAAAAATAGATTTAAAAAACATACCGCTTTTGGATTTTGAAAACCAGAAACAAGAGTTTATTACTGATTATCTGCTGATTTTTATTGAAATATTAATAATCATTTCTGCACGATTTTTGACTTACCAATTGAACCTTGCGCAGAATCTTACATACTATAATACAGCCAATATATCGTCGATTGTCCTGACAGACATGTTTTTTGCCATAACTACATTTGTAAGTGTTGCTGTAATATTTTTTGTTTATAAATGGCTTATAATTCGTCAGTTTAGGCATACGCGACTGTGCATGATAATTATACAGGTAATAGCGGTTTTAATGTTTTTATCTGCCTTTTTCTATGAATTTTATGATACCGAAACCCTGTTTTATTTGGCAAAACCCGGAGTATACATATTGCTTGTATTGCTTGTGATATTTGCTAATAAAAATTTTAATTGGATTGCTACATTCCCATTCAAAAAAAAATGGCTAATATTGTTTATTTCCCTGTTTTCCACTCTTGCGTGTTGCTTTAGCATTTTCGCCATCGTTACACGTTTGGAAGCGAACGAATACATTTTTTCACCCGTTTTCGCAATATTTTTTATCTTTGTAGCAATAATATTTGCAGCTTATTCGTTAAAATTTTTTTTAGTAACTTTGCTTGCATTCCCGACTTCTCGAATAATTGACCAAAAAACAAACGAAATAAAATCAATAAGCAGAATCAATGATATTGTTATCAAATCAATAAACAGCGAATTTCATATATTAATTAAAGATTTTTTCATAAAT
>JAVBOP010000086.1:0-7362 GCA_031550405.1 Kapaibacterium sp. (SeqCode) | reverse complement strand
GAGCCATAAAAACATTCACTTATTAAGACCATGTTGAAGAAGGTGCTGATAAAGATATTATAATCTGGCTCAAATATAACGACAAAATATATCGCTCAACAAATGATTATGTGCATAATTATCCGCATTGCTGGCGTACTGGCAATCCAATTATGTACTACGCTCGCGAGTCATGGTTTATACGTTCAACTGAATATAAAGAGACAATGGTCGAGCTGAACAAACAAATCAACTGGCAGCCTAAGGAAATCGGTGAAGGGCGTTTTGGCAATTGGCTTGAAGAGGTGAAGGATTGGTCGCTTTCTCGTGATAGATATTGGGGTACTCCCCTACCTATCTGGGTGAATGAAAAGGATAAAAGCGACTTCTTTGCTATTGGTTCTATTGCTGAAGCTAAGCAAGGTTTATATGAAATGCCTGATGGTCGCCGTGTTCCTGTCGCTGAGTGCGGTATTGAATTTGACTTGCATCGTCCATTTGTTGATAATATAGTGTTTGAAAAAAATGGCAATACATATCGCCGCACGCATGAGGTGATTGATGTATGGTTTGATTCGGGTGCTATGTTCTTTGCGCAATTCCATTATCCCTTTGAAAATAAGGAGTTATTTGAACAGCAGTTCCCTGGCGATTTTATCGCTGAAGGCATTGATCAAACACGCGGCTGGTTTTATACTTTGCATAATATTGCATCTGCATTATTTGGTAAGCCTGCGTTTTTAAACATAGTTGTGAATGAATTGATATTAGATAGGCATGGCGTTAAGATGTCTAAGCGTCTCGGTAATACTATTGATCCATTTGAAATTATGGAGAAATACGGTGCAGATGCGGTTCGCTGGTATCTGCTTGCGAGCAATCCACCTTGGAGGACAACGCTTTTCAATGAGGAGGATATAGCTAAGACCGTGATTTCAGACTTTTTCCGCTCGCTTACAAATACTTATGCCTTTTTTGCTCTATATGCAAATATTGATGGGTTTGACGACAGTGAAGCACATATTGATTATGACAAGCGACCAGAGATTGATATGTGGGTTATATCTCGCTTGAATACCCTAATTGCTAAATATACAAAGCACATGAATGATTATGACTTGACGAAAGCAGCTCGTGCGGTGCAGAATTTCACTATAAATGAGCTATCAAACTGGTATATCCGCCGCAATCGCCGCCGTTTCTGGAAAGGCGAAAAAGACGATGATAAAATAGCAGCATATCAAACTTTGCATGAAATTTTATTAAAAATATGTGCAATGATATCGCCAATTACACCATTTTTGTCTGATGCGTTGTATAATAGGTTGAGATGTGATAATGATCCTGTTTCTATACACATGATTGACATGCCGAATTATGAACAAAATTTAATCAATATCGACCTCGAGCGGCGTATGGATATTGCACAAAAAATAGTTTCATTGGCTCACTTCTTACGTGGAAAATCTAAGATGCGTGTTCGGCAGCCGTTGCGGCGCATACTCGTTCCTGTTATAAATCCTGCCCAACGCCGCGATATACAAATCGTTGCTGATATTATCATGGACGAGATTAATATTAAGGAAATCGAATTTGTAACTGACGAAACATCGAATATTATTTCCAAACAAGCAAAGGGCAATTTCAAGACACTTGGTAAGAAATTTGGCAAGAATACGCAGGCAGTGGCAAATGCTATTAAGTCATTTACAAATGAAGAGATTAAGCTCATTGAAAGAAATAAGCAAATCGAAGTAAAGATTGATGATGAACTGCTTACAATTGAGCTTGCGGACATAGAAATTTCGAGCAATGATATTGAAGGCTGGCTTGTTGCAAGCGAAAGTGGAATTACAGTTGCTCTTGACACAACGCTTGATGATGACTTGAGAAAAGAAGGTATTGCCCGCGAATTGGTAAATCGTGTTCAGAATTTACGTAAAGATTCTGGATTTGAGGTAACTGATAGAATTAACATTAGCTTATGCGCAAATGATGAAATAAAATCAGCTGTACTTACCAAGC
Source organism: Kapaibacterium sp. (SeqCode) (assembly GCA_031550405.1). Classification (GTDB taxonomy): domain Bacteria; phylum Bacteroidota; class Ignavibacteria; order Kapaibacteriales; family UBA2268; genus JAVBOP01. Next base: position 5,358 of record JAVBOP010000086.1, on the reverse strand, counting down.
AGGAGCATATTATGAACGAAACCCTCGCTATTAACATTACATTCGTAGATAACTTACCTAAAGACAGCGAGATAGAGTTTTTAGAAGAGAAAATATATGTTGCTATTAGTAAGCAGTAGAAAGCATCTTTTATTTATTAGCCCACTAATGTGGGCTATTTTTTTATCTATTAATATTTTGCAGCTTATACACTTTGCTAATACAAATTTGTAGTTGCTTTGTTTCTCCAAACAGATGTTATATTTACGTATGGATTCTAAAATAAAAATCATTAATATTGTAGAAAGTGAATGAGAGCTTGAAAATTTATTCGAAAATCTTGAAAAATCAAGTGATTTTTTATCCATATTTTTATTGAAATAGCTGTTTTTCAGAATTTATGATTGTCATGATATTCTCAGCTTCATGCGGCTTATTCTTTTTGCTATAAGCTGAATGAAGCAAAATCCCAAACTGGTCTCTGATTCTGTCTCTTGCATGTCTGTTTTTCACCTGATACCACGCGCGCTGCTCAAAATATGGCGATAGCTTATTAATTACCTGTGTCGGGCGGCTTGCCGAATCTTTTATTGCTTGCTCTATCACAGAATTGAGCCTTTTTTCAACATTCACTGTTGGCTGTGGAGCTTCTATGTCCTTGTCAAAACGAGGCTTATTGAAATTTTCCACCTTTTTGACCATATTATCAACGATATTTTGGTCAGTAAAATCATACAGTTTATAATTCAAATTTATAGGCGGACGCACCCGCACGGCAACAACTTCCTTGCTTTGGGGAAAATGCTGGGCTTCAAGTTTTTTCACAATATCAGCGGCAATGTCATAAGTCATATTCGTCTCAACAAAAAACAATCCACCGCGAATGAAAATTGCACCTGAAATTCCCGTAAGCTTATCAAAATGCGATAAGATAGCCTGTCGGATAAATTGACCTTGATTATAGCACCGCTGATAATCATCGCCACCCAGACCTTTCCGACTTCTCAGCACCTGCAATGTATTTGCAGGATCTTTGTAACCCAGCCACTCAATTATACCCATTGCTTGAGAAAATCCAAATTCGACATAATAATGAATTCTGTCCAGTCTGGCAATGCGTGCAACTTCTGCCAGATATTTTTTTCTACCCTTGTTCGATCGGCAAATAGTCAGCTTGTTCAATCCTGTCGAATCGTCATAGCCTAAATCGCAGTAAGTATCTCTGGGAATTGAAGTTATCTCCATTTCTCCGCTATCAACGAGTATGGAAATTACATGGTTTGCATCGGCATGTCGAGAAGGAGAACCCAAACGCCCATCAATTCCCGTTATTGCGATATTAATTCTTCGACCCGAGAAAACAGTTTTTGCAGCAGTTCCCGCCGTTTTGTCAATTGTATATTCCGCATCTTCATTTTTTCTGTCGCTAACCCGTATAAATTCCTCAGAAGTATCGCTTTCAGCAACGGTTGCGGCTTTCAAGAAATTAGTATCTATTTTATCTTTTTCCTTTGTGCTCTCCTGAGCTATTTCTTTCTGTATTTTCTGTGTTTTTATGAATTTATTTTCATTTTTCTTCGTATGAGAATAAGTATAAAGCACACAAGCTATAAGAAATAATGTGAATAAGGTTGCAATAATTATATATGTTTTTTTCTTTTTCTTCATGCGGGCAGCCAAAGTAAGTAAGCTATTGATAGTTATGAACAATAATTTGCTTGAAATTATATTACCTTATAACATCCAGAGCTTAATTATTCACAGTTTCAAATTTTTTTTGAATACAAATATAAGAAAAATATGAGTCATACTATAAAAAACCAAGACACATTCAATTAAAATCTAAATTTGAATGTGTCTTGCAAGCATAAAAAGAAAAGTTAATATAAATAATTTTTCATGCCTTTCTATTTCACAAATACAGTTTTCCAGTCTGTTTTCATATTTACTACATGCCAGCTGTATTTTTTCGCCCAATCAAGTGAGATATTATTGGGTTCGCTATAAGCAAATTCGCGTGCAGCATCGTCGTGATTGACCATGAGCTGGAACGAAAGGTATTTGCTTCCCTGACTATAGCGCAACATGTAAATATCGCCGCCTGAGCGCTCGTTGCCGCAGGCAAAAACAGGCCGCTTGCCTATTTGTTGTTGAATGCCGCCTGGCTTGCCTTTTTCATCTGTTATCTCCATGATTTTTGGTTCTCGCATCAAGCCGTTGGTCGAATCCATATATGTATACACAAATGAGGTCCCAATAACTTGCTGCGGCGGAATGCCATAATATTCGTCGCTAATGGTGCGTACAAACTCGCGTGTGCCGCCAGTACAAATAAACGTAGTGAAACCATTGGCTCTAAGGTATTGGAGCAATTCAATCTGGGGCTGATAAGTCAGTTGTTTGGCAGTCAAGCCTAGGGACGGATGCTTAAAAGCCTTAAAAAATTCGCGTGCTTCGGCTTCAAACTGTTCCTGACTCATACCAGCGTGAGTTTGCAATAGCAGATCAAAGAAACCTTTGGCAGTCATTTTGTCGAAATAGGACTTGTCTTTCTCTGCAATTGCCTTGAAGGGCTGCTTTTTAGCAAGAGCTGGATCTTTCTGAATCATTTTAGCCGCCAGTTCAAAGGCAAACAGAGCCTGTATTGCAGGCTGTTCTGCCCATAAAGTGCCATCGTTATCGAATGTGGCAATACGGTCGCCTGCGGGAATAAAATCGGCAGAGCCTTCGGTTGTTACCTTTTCAACATAAGCTATAATATCTTTTTTCAACTGACCGTCATTCCATGATGGCAGTGGATCGCCAGCAGCTACTGCCACTGTTTTGGTTTCAACCTGAGTATTATCTTGTCTGCACGATGAAAATGCAAGTAATACGAGAAGAAGTAATAGTTGTGGTTTTAATAAAAATGTTTTCATGATAATATTAATAATGCAAGTGAATAAAAATGTAACAGTAATAGAAGTATTTACCCTGTTTAATATTGTAAATATGCTTAAACCGAATATTGTTGAATTTGGTAAAAATAGATATTGTACCCAAAAGCAGAAATTGTAGAGACGACCAATTCGAATCCATGCAAAAAGTTTTTTATTTTAGAATTAAATATTTAAATAAGTGTTTATTAACTTTGCATTTAAATTAAGGTAACTATATACAATTTTACACAAAGTGTTGAAATTAAAACTCTATTAAAAAAGATAGAGTTTTTTTATTTAATTTTTTGGGTTATTAGCTAATATATTTTTTAAGCCTTTATTATGTGAAGATAAATCAGCATCAGGCAATTTATTAAGTATACCATATTCTTTTTCAAACAATTCTAACTGTTGATACTGTATAGGGAATGCTTTATCTAACATGCCCATAAAAATGTTCCAATTGTAATTTGCTGCACGTGCCAACGCTTCTACAGCAGCTAAATGATTAAATAGTTTAGGTATTCCTTTATCTTCTGATAAAAATTGATGATGTTTATATTTTTTTCTTCCTGTTTCTATAACAGGATTCCTTTCTTGTGATTCATGCAGTACAAGAGGGACTAATCTCTCATAAACAATGTTATTAATATAGTTACCTACAACTCCCGGATGCTTACGGCTATCATTCCATGTCCAATCCCGCATCTTATATATTGTTTCAAAAAATGAATCATCAAATCTTTTAACAAGTTTTGCTGCTTCTTCCCGCATAAATTGAGATAAAAACTTCTGATATTCATTTTTTATCCTATCTTTTTCTTGTTGAAATCCTGTAGCTTCATCTACTAATGCTATTATACCTACTTTAGCTAAACTGCGTATTAATATTTCACATTGTTCTGCAATAATAGTTTGTCTTGTAGATAATTGTATTTCTTTGCGAGATTGCAAAAAAGCATCACAAATATCTACTAATATAGTAGCTTCATATCCATTAATTTGTTGATTACCTTTATAACAAATAATTGGTTCTGGTCCTGTACTTTATCTTTATAAATAAAAGGTTCTAAGGATTTTTGGCTCAAATATCGGTTTAATCTGGTCCCAGCAGTTTGTTTCCCATCTTCAATACCATCAACCATTTTTAATGCTCGTTGCATTTCTCATCCTGACAATACTCTTGTTCCATCATCTAAACATAACACTCTATTTGAGTATTGCCAAGTTCTAAAATACCTTGATATTTAATTTCTTTACTCTTATCCATGAATCAATTCCTTATACTTTAATCTGCATGTAAAATTACTAAAAAATTCATTAAATCTATCTTTAATTCCAAAGCATTTTCTTATACGCTGCGACATAAACCAAGCTGTTTTCTGTGTTACATGTATATCTCTTGCCAATTGTAAAGATGATATACACTTCTTATGGGAAGTTACATACCATACAGCAACAAACCACTTACGTAATGGTATTTTACTATTATCAAGCATTGTACCTGTTTTTACATTAAAATACTTTCCAGTATTACGGCAACGATATTTATTTTCTTTGCATTTATATACTTGAGAATTGGTATCAAAAGGAGATATAACGTTACCATTCCATCGTAATATCTCTAATTGTTCTATACAAGATTGTTCTTCAGGGTATACTCCTAATAATTCTGTTATTGAGTTAAATTCTTGATTTATCATAATACAAACATACATATTATCTTTACATAAAAATAAATAATTTGTGTAAAATTGTATATAGTTACCAAAAATTTTATTGTCAAAGAGAGATGATATATTTCCTAACTATGTTTTTTTTATTACATTGTAGGATGTTTGTTTGCCGAGATAAGAAAATAAAAATCATACATATAACATTTGCGTTCCTGTCATGGACTATTAATTTCCGACATAAGAAATGTCATTTCCAATGTAGGGCAACACATATCCTATATTGAATATGTGCTGCCCAAGATATGCAGCAGGTTATTTTTTATCGTTAACGCCAAACTCAGTCCATTGAGTTTGCGGCATAGCTATCTTAACTAATTTCTTAGCACGTGTATAGTCGGTATCTATTGTTTTCACCTTGTCATTTATTAGGGCTGTTTTTGTCTTTAAATCAGCCTTAAGGCGCTCTTGTTCGTTATTTAATGTCTCTAATTCGCTACACATAGTAGTTAAATTGTTTACAAATTCGGTATCAATGCCATATTTTGACATTTGTGCCGATTGCGAGGTCAAGCCAGACACCATTAATTTAGTAAGATTAATTCTTTTTGCAAATGCTACTTTCATAAAACACCATCTTCAGTTAATATTAATATAAACATATACTACAAATATAAGTATATGTTTATAAATAAACAAATATTAAAATATATTGCTCTTAGTTTGAATATTTGCAAAGACACATCAAACGCGGCAAAACTACATCACCATTCCCTTCATAAGCGCTA
>JAVBOP010000160.1:0-13390 GCA_031550405.1 Kapaibacterium sp. (SeqCode) | reverse complement strand
ACTTTGCTTATAAAATCGGGTGTTATTTATTAAATTTTGTTAATTATTCTTTGATATAACCACCCTCTGCCATACTGTTGCATGTTTTCTCCTCCTTGTCAAAGAGAGAGGTGGTTGCAAGTGCTTTTATTGAGAGGTTGTGCGAAAGCGGGATTTTTGTTTTCACATAGGTTTTTCTTTTGGTATTGCATGCTAAATTGAAAGTCGATAACTGTTGGGTATAAAATATTATTTCTGTATTTCAATTATATATTCAAGCACATATTCAACTAGAATGGAATCAGAAAGTCGAGACATACTGCGGTTTGCAACTAAAAATCGTTTTAGCTCTAACACTGGAACACCATTTTCCCGAGCTATTAGTTTAATTCTTTCCTCAACATCTTTGTCGCTGACTTCAATACTGTCCTGTGCAGCGATTTTTTTCAGAATAAGCATTAATTTCACTCGATTTGTAGCAGCTTCTATTTGCTCTGGGGAATAGTCCCTGTTCTCGCTGTCATCATATTTTAATTCATTATTTATAAGAGACTTATGCACAGATATCGATGTATTTTCCAATAATTTTTTAGAGATTTCATCTAATTTGCCTGCATGTTCAACAGCCTGCAAATGCAAGTTAAAATAATCTGGCATATCGAATTCAGGCATTTCGATAAACTGCGCATTGAATGAAAAATTTTCATCCTTATTCAGTTTTATTTCGTTGATTTCAAGGGGTGAACCTGCTTCTAAATTATTTTCTTTTAACGCTTTTCTACAAAATCTTATAGCAGCAAACGATGCCAAATCATTTGCTATTTCTTTTTTAAAAGCCGATTCTATTATATGCTGCGGCGTTTTTCCTGCGCGAAAACCTTTTATCGGAATTTTTGCATAGCGTTTCAGCAAATCGCTATATTCATCTTGTACATCTTGCCAATCGACTGTTATTGCCAATTCTTTTTCAAATTCATTTATATGATTTACATTAACTTCCATGATATTTATTATTTTTTTTTAATTTTTATAATGCAGGAACATCATCGGCAACTTCATAGCCTAAACGATGCACAATTTTTCTAATAAAAGGATCAATATGATTAAAATATTTATATAAACCTTTGCATAAATAATTCAAACCCGGTTCGCCTTGTTCCGTTTTTATAAGCCGGTTTTTGGGACATTCACCGGAACAGGCAAAAAGGTAACGGCAATTTCTACACTTTGAAGGCAAATTGAAATCCTTGGAATACCCAAACTTCTCTTGCTTTTGAGATAATGCCATATTTATTAATTTTTGTTCATTTATATTACCCATAAGATATTCAGGATAAACATAATGGTCACAGGAAAATAGCGAGCCATCATGCTCAACAGCCAAGCCTTTGCCGCAAATCGGAGCAAAAATACACAGTGGCGACGGCTTGCCAATCCATTGCTCGACAGCGCTATCAAAAAATGGAACATAAATATTGCCAAAATCGTGTTTGTACCATTCGTCAAATATTTGTATCAAAAAATCGCCGTAATCCTCAGAACCAACACACCAAGACGCTAAAAACGAGTCTATATTCTCGGGGTTTGCATGCGGCGAATTTTCAAAAGGCAATTCATTTAAATTCCAATATTGCGGAGCTGTGTTATGAAAATTCCTTGCCTCGACAATTGGGATAAACTGCATTTGCCGGCTGCCGATTTCATCACGCAAAAAGCGGTAAACTTCCAGCGGATACTTTGAATTAATATTATTAACAACTGTCAGTGTTGCAAACTTAACGTTATGTTTTTTTAGCAGCTTAGCAGAATTTAATACTTTGTCAAATGAACCTTTTCCATCTTTATGTATCCTGTATTTATCATGCAAATGCTTAGTGCCATCAACACTTAATCCGACTAAAAAATTATTTTCTTTTAAGAATTCGCACCATTCATCATCCAGAAGCGTTCCATTTGTCTGCAAATCATTTTCACAGCGCACAAAATTTGGCTTATATTTTTTTTGCAATGCAATAATTTTCTTAAAAAAATTCAGCCCCAAAAGCGTAGGTTCACCGCCTTGCCATGAAAATACAATCTGCGCCGCATTTTGCTGTTCTATATATTGCTTAATGAAATTTTCCAGCGTGGCATCAGACATTCGCCAATGACTGTCTGTTGCCAGCAATTCCTCTTTACTTAAGTAATAGCAATAGCTGCAGTTAAGATTGCATACCGGACCAATCGGCTTAATCATCGCATGAACACGCACCATTGGTTTTCCTCTAAATTGTAAAGTCTGGTTTTCCATTAATAATTCAACGTTATATGCTCGTTAATATTTCCACCAAATATAACAATATCTATGAATATTTATTCAGAATCATGCAGTAATTAATTTTTAATTAGAATGGCGCTAATTGTAGAATGCTGTTATTTTTTCTACGATATGGCGGATTTGCAATTCACTGATTTCCGGAAATATGGGCAGCGCAAGTATTTCACAGCAAATACGGTTAGTTGCAGGAAAATCGGCATCGGCATAATTAAAATGCTCAAAGCAGCGTTGCTGATGCAAAGGCACGGGATAATACACATCCGTTCCTATTTTATTTTCAGATAAAAATGCCCGCAGTTCGTTTCGCTTTTCGGAGCGAACGCAATATTGATGGAATGTGTGGTAGCTGTGTACGCTTGGATTGCCTATCTGAAAATATTCAGTATATGGCTGAATTACTTTATTATTCTCGCTGAAACTACTGTTATAGTTTAAATCCGATAAGCCGTTATCTATAAAATATTTATGATATAATTTTTGATTTATGCGGCGCAAATTATTCCATTCATTAACATATTTTAATTTAATTGACAATACTGCGGCCTGTATTTCATCCATGCGGAAATTTCCGCCTACAAAATGATGGTAATATCGAGGTTCCATGCCATGATTCCGCATTTGCTTCAACTTAAGATATAGCTCATCATCGTTTGTAGTTATAGCACCGGAATCTCCGGCTCCTCCAAGATTTTTTGTAGGATAGAAAGAAAAACAGCCCATTAACCCGAGATTACCCGCAAGCCGTCCATCGCTGTAACTTGCTCCAATTGCTTGGCATGCGTCTTCGATTACGGGAATATTATATTTTTCAGACAACTCAAAAAGCTGCTCCATATTAACGCATTGCCCAAAAATATGCACAGGGATTATCGCCCTGGTTTTTTCATTTATAAGATTTTCAATTAAATTTGTATTTATGTTATATGTCAATGGATCAATATCTACAAAAACAGGCTTTGCCTGCAGCCGTTGAACAACTCCGGCAGTAGCAAAAAAAGTGAAATCAGGCAATATCACTTCATCGCCAGGCTTGATATCAATAGCCATCAAAGCTGCAAGCAGTGCATCAGTGCCGCTGGATACTGCCACCGCATATTTAGTTCCGCAATACGCCGCAAAATCTTGCTCAAACCGGGTTACATATTTTCCGAGTATGAATCTCTGTGTTTCAAAAATTTCTGAAACAACAGAATATATTTCGTTTTTTATTTGTTCAAATTGATAGTGTAAATCAAAAAAAGGTATTTCCATAATTTTATTATTTTTATCGTTATTGCAGTGGTAAACACGTGCATTTAATTTTACAAAAATACAAAAAAACAAAATATATTACTTTGTTTTCATTTTATTAACAAATTATTTATAAAAAAATAGAGATGTTGCCTGTTATGGAATGTTTCAATATATATTGGCAGTTTGGTGTTATATTTGTAAATTATTTTTATAAAATTTAGATATTATGGCAGATAAAATTAAAATTTCTATTATTGGCACAGGACATCTCGGAAGTATTCATTGCAGGCTGCTTAAGCAAAATCCAATGGCAAATTTTGTTGGAATTTATGATATTAATAAAAACCGAGCTGATGCCATAGCCTGTGAATTGAATGTTAAGCCCTTTGAATCTATAGAGGATACGCTTGAAAATTCGGAAGCGGTAATCATTACAACTCCAACATCGCATCACTTTAATATTGCCGAAATATGCCTCAAAAGTAATATGCACTGTTTTATTGAAAAGCCTGTAACTTCAAGCGTCGATGAAGCTAACCGCCTTATTTCTATAGCGCGCAGGTATCCAGAGCTGGTTGTGCAGGTCGGACATATTGAGCGTTTCAATCCTGCAATGCAGGCTGCTTTGAAATATGATATAAATCCGTTATTCATTGAAACTCATAGACTTAGCCAGTTCCGCCCGCGTGCGATTGATGTGTCTGTGATACATGATTTGATGATACATGATATTGACATTATTTTATGGCTGACTAAGTCAAAAATCAAAAATATTGAAGCCAATGGTGTGAATGTCATAACCGATACAACGGATATTGCGAACGCCCGTATCTCTTTTGAAAATGGCACAGTTGCAAATCTTACAGCGTCGCGCATATCTGCCAAACCAATGCGAAAAATGAGGCTTTTTCAGCATTTCGGATATTTTTCTATTGATTTTGCCAAGCCTGATATTGATGTTTTCCGACTTGCAACGGCGAATGATAAAGCTAACAATATGGATATAGCAACGATTCTCGGTGATATAAATGCAATTAAAAACAGTCCGGATATTATATTTGAAAAGCCTGAAATTAAGGCAGGCAATGCAATGGCTGAAGAGCAGACTGAATTTATTAAGTGCATTATAAATAATAAAATACCGATGGTTACGCTAACCTCTGCTACGGAGGCATTGCATGCTGCGGAAGAAATAAACAATCAAATAACAACAAATATTAAAAAAAATTAATAAATACATACAAAGTCAATGCAAATTTTATTTTGTGTCGGCAGGTTGAAATAATATTGTAATTTTTTCTGTGGTAATTACGTATTTTTTCATATCCAATCTCAAACTCACATTTATTTTATCACATAATTTATAGACAAGTCTATGAAAATTAAAAAATTAGCGTTACTATTGGCAACTTTCATATTGCTATGTAACAGTACTTATGCAAAACAGTACAAATATGAGACTGTACAAGGTGATCCACTTAAAACAAGGATCTACACTCTCGACAATGGCTTAAAAGTATTCCTTACGCAATACAAAGACGAGCCGCGTATCCAAACATACATTCCCGTGCGTGTGGGCAGTAAAAATGACCCTTCAGAAACTACAGGTCTGGCACATTATCTTGAACACATGCTGTTCAAGGGTTCATCAAATTTTGGCACGATGGATTGGGCAAAAGAAGGTCCAATGATTGCTAAAATTGATTCATTATTTGAGGTTTACCGCGTTACCAAAGACTCCGCGAAACGTGTTGCATTATATCATCAGATAGACAGCATATCCTATGAGGCATCAAAAGTAGCTATCCCTAATGAATACGATAAGTTAATGCAGGCTATCGGTGCAACGGGCACCAATGCTTTCACAAGTGAAGACAATACTTGCTATCAAGAAAATATTCCATCCAATCAGCTTGAGAATTGGGCAAAAATCCAGTCTGACCGTTTCAAAACACTTGTATTGCGGCTGTTTCATACTGAATTAGAGGCTGTATATGAAGAGAAAAACAGGTCTATGACGCATGATGCTTTCAGAATGCATGAGACGTTATATGCTGCCTTGTATCCTGATAATCCTTATGGAACGCAGACAACTATCGGTACACAGGAACATTTGAAGAACCCGTCAATGAAAAACATACGCGAGTTCTTTGCCAGATATTATGTTGCCAATAACATGGCAATAACAATGTCCGGTGATTTTGAATACGATGAGGCTATTGCCATAATTGACAAATATTTTAGCACATTATCTTCTGGCAACCCTGCAAAAAATCCATATAAGCCTGAAACACCTGTTACCAAGCCTGTTGCCAAGAATATCACAGGTCTTGAGGCAGACCAGCTATATATGGCATTTCGCATAGATAAACCTGCAAACAGCAAAGAAGCCGATATATTAACCATGCTTGATTTGATGCTGGCTAATGAAGGTGGTACAGGGTTAATAGATGCTAACCTTAATCAAAAGCAAAAGGTATATAGAGCATATTCCACACCGGATATTTTGGAAGATAATATGGCATTATTATTTGTCGGAATGCCTAAAACAGGGCAAACACTTGAGGAAGTGCGCGATTTATTGCTGGAACAGGTGGAACTGCTAAAGCAAGGCAAGTTTGACGACTGGATGATAAATGCTGCTATAGCTAATTTAAGATACAGAGAAACAAAAAAATTAGAGAGCAACACCTCAAGAGCAATGAGTATTGCACAGGCATATATGATGAATATTCCCTGGGAGCAGGAATGCAAGTCTATTGACAGATACAGCAAAATTACAAAGAAAGATATAGTTGACTTTGCTAATAAGTACTTTAAAAATAATTATGTTATCATATATAAGCGGCAAGGTACGCCAGAAGATATGGCAAAAATGACCAAGCCGCAAATTACGCCTGTACATATCAATCGTGATATAGAATCTAAATTCCTGCAAGATATAAAAAATACTAAGGTTAAGGAAATACAGCCTGTATTCGTTGATTTTAATAAAGATATGACCAAAAGCAAATATAAGGGTGCAGAGGTATTGTATGTGCAAAACAAGGAGAATAAGACATTTGAATTGACATTTTTATTTCCAATGGGAATTATAAATGACCTCAAATTAGAGATGGCATTAAATTATTTGAATTACCTCGGTACATCTAAATACACAGCAGAACAATTGAAACAGGAATTTTACAAACTGGCATGTTCATATAATATATACCAAAGTAGAGATGATGAATCGCGTATAGCTATATCTGGATTAAGTGAAAACATGGAAAAGGCTCTTGATTTGTTAGAACAACTGTTAAATGACGCACAGCCTAATGAAGAAGTAGTTAAAAATTTAATAGATGAAGAATAAAAATCCCGTGCAGACGCTAAAAATCAACAAAGAGCCATATTATTATTGCTCATACAATATGGTGTTTATGGCAAGGATCGTGCTAATTATTTATTGAGTAATAAACAAGTTGAGTCTATTACATCGCAAGAACTTATGGGAATTATTAAAAATTTATTATCGTATGAACATAAAATATTATACTATGGTACAGAAGATACTAAATCATTAGCTTCTATGCTGTCTAAATATCATAAAATTAACGATAATCTTAAACCTGTACCTGCGCCTAAGAAATTTGTTATGCAGGAAACAACAAAAGACAGGGTATTATTTGTGCCTTTTGATGCAAGTCAAGCCTCATTGTATACTTACACCCGCAGTATTCCTTATGACAGTAAGCTATATCCTGATGTAGAAATATACAACCAATACTTTGGTGACGGTATGAATTCCATTGTTTTTCAGGAAATCCGCGAAAAACGAGCTTTGGCATATTCCGCTTATTCCTATTTTACAGGAGGACGTAAAGCAGATGGTTACTATGCTAACTATGCTTCAATAGGTACTCAGAATGATAAAATGGTAGATGCTTTTGATGCTTTCAATGATTTATTTAATAATATACCTAACTCATCTGTAGCTTTCGACTTAGCTAAGGAAGGCTTGATAGCAAAATTAGAAACAAGCAGAATTACCAAAGCTGGTATCTATAGATATTATTTGAGTCAAAATAAATTAGGTATCAATTATGACAATCGCAAGGATTTATATAATGCTCTGCCTGAATATACAATGAATAGCATAACTGCTTTCAATCAAAAGTACATAAAAAATCAACCCAAGACATATCTTGTCGTTGCCCGCGAAGGTGAAACCAACTTTGATGCTTTGAAAAAATATGGTGAGATTCAAAAGCTCACTTTAGAAGATATTTTTGGATATTAAATTATCAAAAGCTAATTAAGCCCCAACCCTATGCTTAAGCTTGGGGTTTTTTATGTTCATATAGAAATATTTTAATTTATGTATATTTGTAGTTAAATATATTATTCTAATTTCATTATATCAAGATGGCAATTATTTCTTCTATATCCGGTTTCAGAGCTACGTTGGACAGTTTAACTTCAGCAATTGTTATAGATTATGCAAATGCGCTCAATTCATTTTTACCTAAGCAGCGAAAAATTATTATCTGTCGAGATGGACGCACTTCTGGAGTTTGGATAGAAAAAATGCTGCAAAATGTTTTTACATCTCTGGGGCGCAACGTTGAAATTCTTGGAGTAGTGCCAACGCCGACGCTGCAGGTAGCGATAGAGGAAAGTCGAGCAGCTGGCGGCATTGCGATAACTGCTTCGCATAATCCCAGCGAATGGAATGGAATGAAATTTATGAATCATAAAGGCATTTTTCTTGACGAAAAAGAAAATAATGCGTTGTGGAATCTGCTGAATAAAAGCGTCAAAAAAAGCCAAATGAGTGATTTTGGAAGTGTGAAATACAATAATTCGTCGATAGATTTTCATATAAGGAAAATTTTATCAATTCCGTTCATAAAAAATATTATACCGAATATTCAAAATCGAAAATTTAACATTGTTGTTGATGCTGTTAATTCTGCCGGTTCTTTTGCAATACCTAAGCTGTTGCAGGCATTAGGTTGCGATGTTATTGCTTTGCATTGTGATGGTACCGGAAGTTTTCCGCACATTCCTGAGCCGCTTCCGGAAAATTTGACGGAACTTGCCGAAAGTGTCAAAAAATACGATGCTGACCTTGGAATTGCTGTTGACCCTGACGCTGATAGATTGGTGATAATAGATGAAAATGGAAATGCCATTGGCGAGGAAAAAACCATTTGCATTGCAATTGAAAGTGTGTTCGAATTATTAAAAAATATTAATTTTTCTCGTAATATCGTTGTCAATCAATCAACTACGCGGCTGGTTGATTACTTGGCTGAAAAATATTATGCTTCGCTATACCGTTCTCCTGTTGGCGAGATAAATGTTGTGAAAAAAATGCAGGAAGTTGGAGCGATAATCGGCGGCGAAGGCAGTGGTGGCGTCATATTGCCCGAATGCCATTATGGGCGTGATTCTTTGGTTGGTTGTGCCTTATTGCTTGCATTGCTTACAACAACCAATAAAAAGCTATCGCAAATAGTTGATGCTTATCCGACATACAAAATGGTAAAAACCAAACAAATATTTTCAGGTAAATTTATATCTATTCAAAATGCGCTGCAGAAAAAATTTGCTGATCAAAAAATTTCCACTATTGACGGAATTCGGATTGATTTTGACGATGCGTGGGTGCATATTCGCAGCTCGAATACCGAACCTGTAATTAGAATAATTGCAGAAGCCGACACCGAAGCCAAGGCAAATCTCCTGATTGCCAATATTTCCAGCGTTATGGAAAATATTGCTGAGCTATAAATTTATATAAATTACATTTACAGTTTGTTCACACAAATCAAATGAGCTGCGATTAATGAAAATGCAATAAATGCCAAAAACATTACATCAGTTTTAATCATATTGAGTGAAAATCCTCATAAATCTTTTGATTCGTCTGAACAATCTTTTATACAGTTAAATAAATATTTTTCAACAACTTACACTATTATGAAGCATCTTTTGTCATTCGGAAAGGTGAAAACTTACCGCAATCCGATCACTTGCGGCAACCAGATGGAGTTTGCTGTTCTGCCTGACGCGAGCCCACCAAATCGCATTTTGATGCTTGTGCTGTCCAGCGAAATTGTCTCAATTTTTATCGAAATAAGTTGATTTTGTTATAGCTGAATAAAGATTTTATCCAGAATTCTTGACTTTGCCGGGCGATTAAGACGAGTATAAGTATGCCAATTACCAAAAGAGTTCGGCAAAGCCCGCCATTTGCAAGCGTTTTCGAGGATATATAAATCGAATTGAAAACATCTAAATTGCTCAAGCTCTAACGTTCCCGCGATGAATCTGTTGCTGTAAATTTCATAACAAAAATATACAAAAAATTATCCAAATTGTGTGAACAGAGACTAATAACAATGACAGCAAAAAAAAGGCAGGATAAAAAGCAAAATAGGCGTATATTATCTGCCAGAACAAGCATCGGAAACATCATTAACTATTTTACGAAGAAGGATAATAGCAAATATTTTTTAAACAATATCTTACTATCATATTTTTTCTATTTCAAAGCCGTCTTTTGTGTCTTTTATAGTATAGCCTAAAGCGGTGATTTCGTTGCGTAATTTGTCAGCTTCGGCAAAATTTTTATTTTGCTTTGCTTCGAGTCTTTGGTTGGCTAAGTCCAATATTTTCTGTGGGATAAGGTTTTCGACTTCTTCTTTTTTACCAATTTTCCATGCAACAAAAATATCGTTCAATTTAGATATAAAGCATAAAAAATCCAATTGCTCATCTTTACTTAACTCACTTATTTTATTATTATTTATGAATGTAAATAAATTTGCCAAAGCCTTTGGTGTGTGTAAATCATTTGCAAGTTCAGAATAAACATCATTTTGAAGATTTTTTACTTTCTCCGTTTGAATCTGCCGATTATGAATATTTATTAATATTTCTTCTTCCAACTCATTAGCAACCGCATAAATACAATCCTGTACACGAATACGAGCCTTTTTTGCGGCATCAATGCCATTGAAAGTGAAATTATATTTAGTTCGATAATGCGCAGAAAATATTGAAAAACGAACATCAATCGGATCAATATTTTTTTCTTCAAGCTCACGCAAAGTGAAAAAATTGCCGGCAGATTTGCTCATTTTTTCGCCTTCAACTTCCAGAAATTCGTTATGGCACCAATAATTCGTCGGCTCAATTCCGTAGCCAGCCTTGCTTTGAGCTATTTCGTCCTCATGATGCGGAAATTTCAAATCCACGCCGCCAGTATGAATGTCAAACGGCAACCCAAGCAGCTTGTATTCCATCGCCGAACATTCGATATGCCAGCCGGGACGACCGGGCAGATTTTGCCCATCGACCTCAAAATCCCAAAACGGCTCGCCTTCTTTTCGAGCTTTCCACAAAACAAAATCGCTTGCTTGCTCGCGTTCATACTGGTCAGAATCGATTCTTGTGCCTGCTTGAAAATTTTCAAAATCTATTTTAAACAGCTTGCCGTAAATATCTTTTTGGCGATATTCATTAACATTAAAATATACAGAGCCTTCGGAAATATACGCAACACCTTTATTTATAATGCGCTTAATCAAATCCTGCATTTCAACTATATAATCAGTAGCTTTTGGCATTGCAAAAAAATGAATATTATTTATGCCAAGTTTTCCAATATCGTTTATGAATTTTTGTTCATAAAACTTTGTCAAAGCGAGCAGATTTTCCATCGGATCATCTGTTTGTTTTCCCATTTCATTGAGCCATGCAGGACTATTTTTTTGGCTGTCGCGAATAGTTTTGTCATCAATATTCGTAATATTCATGACCCATTTTATGTCATAATTTCCAACAGTTTTTAATGTACGTTGCAACAAATCCGCAAAGAGGAATGCCCGCATATTGCCGATATGAGCATAATTATAAACTGTAGGACCGCATGAATACATACGAATCTCGTTATTATGAATAGGTTTTAATATTTCAGTATTTTTTGTAAGAGAATTATATAGTTGTATTTGCATGTGTTCAATGCTCAAAAGATTATTAAAAAATATTCAGAATTGATTGCTCTACCTCTGCCTGTCTTCCCATGCAACATTTTTGCGGCGAAAAATAAATGAAATTGGAGTTCCCTTGAAATCGAATTTATCTCTAATCGCATGCTCCATAAAGCGCTTATACGAATCGGGCAATAGCTTTGGATTGTTGCAAAAGAATGCAAAAATTGGCGGCTCAGTCCCCGTTTGGGTGATATAGTTGATACGGAGGTCATGCCCGCGTATCGCCGGCGGCGGTGTTCTCTCAAAAATTGGCTTCAACGTCTCGTTCAATTCCGAAGTTTTAATGCGCTTTTTGCGGCGAATATCAATATCCTTTGCCATTTGCACAATATTTGTGAGCCGCTGCCTGGTAACCGCCGACACAAAAACCATCGGAACATAGTCAAACGTCTTCATCTCCTCATTGAATTTTTTCATAAACTGCTCGGCAGTCTTCATGTCCTTTTCTATTAAGTCCCATTTATTTATAGCAATTATGATGCCTTTTCGCTCGTCATTTATCAAATTAATTATTTTTTTATCCTGCTCGTCCAAACCACGAGTTGCATCGATTACGACCACTGCAACATCGCACCGCTCGATGGCACGATTGGTACGCATTATACTGTACATCTCTATGTTCTCTTTTATATGGGACTTGCGGCGAAGTCCAGCAGTATCGATGAGCACAATTTCCTCGCCATAATATTTCATCACCGAATCTACAGCATCGCGGGTAGTGCCTGCAATATCGGTAACTATGCTTCTTTCCTGACCAAGCAAGGCATTGGAAATACTCGACTTACCAGCATTGGGACGTCCGACAATTGCGATTTTCAAACGCTCATCATTTTCATCAATTGCATCGTCCTTCAAATACCCAACAACAGAATCAAGAAAATCACCTGTATTCAAGCCATTAGTGGAAGAAACAGGATGTGGCTCACCTATGCCAAGTGAATGAAATTCAAAGGCATAAGCCTGTTGCATTGCATTATCACACTTGTTGACAACAAGCACTATGTTCTTTTTTGCACGACGAAGTAATGTAGCAATATCTATGTCAAACGGCGTAACACCATCCCGACCATCGCACACTAAAACTACTACATCAGCCTCTTCCAATGCAATCATGGCTTGTTCCCGCACAGCCTTCTCCATCGTATTTTCGCTGCCGGGAATAAAACCGCCCGTGTCAATCAATGCAAAAGTTTTACCATTCCAGTCAACATTGCCGTAAATCCTATCTCGCGTAACGCCGGGCGTATCTTCAACGATAGCATTTCTGCCGCCTATTAACCTGTTAAAAAGTGTTGACTTACCAACATTAGGTCTCCCAACAAGAGCAACTACATTCATCATAACCTCATTTATAATTGCTGCAAATATACAAAATAATGTGAAATTATATCATTTTCCTAAAATAAAACTACATGATATTATGAGGTTTCAAAAAATTAAAAAAAGAGTTGCAGTTAAGTAAAGGTATGCTATATTGAGATTATCGCAAAAGGCGCTGCTTGCATATTTTATATGAGAGATGTGGATGCTTACGAAAATGACAGAGGTGCAAGTTATAATTTCTACTACCCAAATGAGCCAATTATTCCGCCTTTGAGCTTGTCGAATGATATGCCTGAACAGCTTTTATTTGGAACTGATTAAAACCATGTCTTGTTAACACAATTGTACACATTTATGTTATGATACATCAACCGTTATCAATATGTGTTAATTAATCCTACAGATTAATGTTTATTCCTAAAACACCCTAAAGCCTCTCCTTATGAAGCTATTGTTCTTTATGCAAAATATCTTATTATAAGCAACAATCTCT
>JAVBOP010000054.1:0-11237 GCA_031550405.1 Kapaibacterium sp. (SeqCode) | reverse complement strand
ATAGGGGAATTGTAATACTCTTTAAAATATAATAGTTATAGTGTTTATGAATTAAAATTCATATTCCTCTCTTGTATAAAGCCCATGCGAAAAGTCTTTTTATTTTAGAATTAAATATTTAAATAAGTATTTATTGATTTTGCTTAATATTATTTTTATGAGTTATATAATTCCTTTTAGTCCCGATTGGCAGCAACTACCTTGTGAAATAGATTTAGCAAAAAATGTAAAATCTCTTGAAAATGAATTAAATTTTATTTCTAAAACAATACTTGCAAATGGCGGTCATGCAAATGAAGACCAGATAGAAGCTATTGAAAATAAAGGAATTACTGTTGCCGTTCCTTTTCCAAAGAATAAAAATATTTTATCTGAAATCACGTTTGAATATGACGACTCTCAAGATATTTATCGTTGTTCTGCCGGCAAAAAAATAATAATTGGGCATAAAAAGCCCACATTTTATCCAAAATTTTTTGATAACTAATAACTAATATTTGGCTTTTTGCACAAGATCAGGGGGATGGTACAGCTTAACATATACCTGTATAACTATGTAAAATTTGCTTTAGTTAAAAAAATATATTATATTTGCATATGTTATTTTTTAATTCTATTTCAATGGTAGTTTTATGTCAAAATTATTTTTTACTTTTTTAGCATCGTTTGCCATTTTTATGGCAGTTCAATCCACCGCTTCGGCTTATACCAAAGCAATTATGACAGATCCCTTTGATTTAATGTGGGGCGGTTTTAACGTGCGTTATGAAACAATGGTTTCTCCTAAGAATTCAATAGTTCCTGAGTTCAGATATAACTATGGATATTGGTCATGGACGACTGGTTTTGAGGTAGGAGCAACTTATCGCTGGTATTTGCGAGATGTGTTCCCTGTAAGAACTAAAGGTATTGAAGGCTTTAATGTTGGCCCTTTTGCCATTATAGGAATGTATCATTATGATTGGCCTGGTCATAGTGATGAAACAGACTATAATCTTGTTA
Source organism: Kapaibacterium sp. (SeqCode) (assembly GCA_031550405.1). Taxonomy (GTDB): domain Bacteria; phylum Bacteroidota; class Ignavibacteria; order Kapaibacteriales; family UBA2268; genus JAVBOP01. The sequence continues at coordinate 10,235 of JAVBOP010000054.1, read as the reverse complement.
TCGGCGGTGAGGCGTCATACAAGTGGGTATTTAGTGGCTTTGTTGTTGAACCTACACTAAGATTAGGTTTTGCTCCTGTAAAATCTGATTATATGAATGGTTATAGATGGGGATTTGGTGTAAACATTGGTTACGGTTGGTAAAATCATAACATTAAATATTCAAGGCTCTCATTATTCTCCAAAAATAATGGGAGTTTTTTTTATTTATATCCATACCAGTTTATTAAAAAATATTCAGAAATTATTTTTTATAATACGAAATTATTCCGTCGAAAATCCAGTTGGCAACCGCTTGGCGATTATTGGGATCAAGCAGCCTTATTTGGTCAGCAGGATTTTGTATGTTGCCTAATTCTATATAAGTTGCAGGAATTGCCGTATTGCGCAACGTAAATAAATCCCGCGAAGAAACATTTCCGGCATATCCACGCCCTGGCTGAGATTTGTTGTATTTTTTTCGTATCGTTTCAAAAATTATATTGCTCAATTTTTCGCTTTGCTTACAGCCATTTCGATAGTAGAAAAAAATATCGATACGTTTGTCTGTAAGTCGTGAATCTACATGCAGTTCGAGCAACATCTGCTTTTGCTTTTTATTTTTTGCTGCAAAATCATTCACCAAATCAGTGCGCTGTTTCAGCCGCGGCGTTTGGACAGCCGAAATAGTGTCGCCATTGATCAGCCGCTCGTTGCCTCCATTATTCAAAATCCGCATATCGCGTATGCCGTCCGCAGAATCCTGCACTATCATATAGACCGTAGCATTGCTTTCGAGCAGCTTTTTCGCCAAGCGAATGGTTACGTCGTAAGCGTATTCATGCTCGCGCAGTTCACTGCCATCTTTCAGGCAAACCGCGCCCGGATCAGGTCCACCATGTCCGGAAATCAAATAAAAAATATGATTTTTTAATTTATTATTTGTTATTTTGAAATCTTTATCTTTAATTAAAAATGAATAATCAACTTTTTCTGATTTTTTTTCAATATATGTTTCTATCTTAGTATTTTTAAAATAGTTAGGGATTTTGAACAAATTTACGGGAATCCACAATTTGCCATTGCTTTTATATTTATCTTTTTTTATCTTTGCCGCTTCAACATCTAAGTTGTATGTTTCAATAGACTTGGCGATTGAATAATCACTTATATTCAATGTAGAGCGTATCGTTTTTCCGTCGAATTTAACAACTTGTATTGGCAAAATATATTTTTCATTTAAAATAAGTTCAGAGCCATTTATTAATTTTTTTTCATTAATCTGTTTGAATAACTCAATATTTTCTTTAATTTTATCTATCTTATATTTTTCCAACAGGGTTAGAATGCCGCTTCCGCTTCCCGCTCTGGTTGTAATATAAGGACTGCTTGTCAAAAACACAGGTAATAAAAGTCCAAAAAACACTGTTACAATAACTATAATTTTATTCAAATTCGCATCAAAATTTTAAACACATACAATGAACAAATATAACAAAAAATAATGAATCGGGTGTATAATAAAAATATATTAATAAAAATATCAAAGTAAATATTTAACAATTGCACAATTGGTTCATTAAAATTTGTTTATTCATTTTTATTATACGTTATGTTTGACATAGTTTTAGAATGCTTCTAACTTCTTGTAATTCAGTAGATTACAAGAAGTTATTTGTTTAGTTAAAATGTATTGTCCCCTGAAATTGTCCCTTAAACATATCTTTTTATTTATTCTATCTTTGTAAAAATTAATAGAAAGATGAACAAAATTAAATCAATAGAAGCAAAGATAAATTTTTAAAAAATAGGACGAATGTTTAAAGATAAAATTATCAAAATTGTAAGAAAAGGCAATGGTATGAGAATTGGTTTTCTGTCTTCTCGTATATAATTTCTCAAAAAATATTTGTTGTATGAAAAATAAGTATTATATTTGATAAGTATTTTGTTATACTTACGGAAAAAATTAACTATATTCATGATTTTATCAACATTATCAACATTCAGTAGTGCATTATCTAATCACCTAAAATTGTTATATAAATTGACGGATGATATTGTGTCTATTGGTTCGTTTGGAGATAATGAGCAAAACAAATTTTTGAATAAAATCGTTGTTTCTTTGATAAATATAGAACGCGAAACTACCGCAGGTATAAAATTTAATTATCAAGCTACCAGTTCAAATCAATATAAGAAGACTATGCCGAATTGGCAGCTTAATTTATATATTCTCATAGCGGCTGTGTTTTCTGATAAGCAATATGAAGAGGGTTTGCGGTTATTGTCTGGGGCTTTATTATTTATCCAAAGTAATAATACTCTCATAATACCTGAACTTAATACAACACTTGCTATTGAACCTGTTAATTTATCATTTAATGAATTGTCTAATTTATGGAGCATTTGCAGGAATACATATTATCCATCTATACTTTGCAAAATGAGATTACTAAATATTGACAATGGTGAAATAAAGAAAATTGCAAGCGAGATAAAAGAGTTAGAAGTTGATTAAACGAGAAATTTAGGATATAAATCCTTGCAAATTTATGAATATATATTAATAATTCATCCGCTAATACATAGTATGAGCAACCAAAACTTCTAATTAATAATTTCTAACTTTTAACTTAATGAAAATGGGGAATGAAAAATATAAAATATGGGTTACTATCGAAATTCAGCATGAATTCTATGGTAATACTAAAATTCTATTAGATATTATTCCTTCCTCTCATACTAAGCGACTTCTTGCCGAAAATAATATCATTTTGAAAAAAGTAGATATAAATAAATGGGTTTTAATAAAATTGTGTGATGATCATTTTACATTGAAGAAAAATGAAATAATATTTTGTTTTCATCTGCATGTAACAAGTGATGAATTTTATTACTGTTCAGAGAATATAGAAAATATGAACAATAATTCATTTTTCTTTGTTGATGCTGATAACATGGGAACATGGAAGACATTACAAATTATTTTAAAAGATGAAGTTGAAATAATCCACAAATCAATAATATTGCCAATATTAAGTAAACACAAGTACTTTGAGTATTTATTTATTCCTAAATATATCAGCAATGATATTCATTTAAAATTAATTGATGACAAAAATGAAATTGTCTTTAATGAAGTAGCAGAAAAGGTAATGTTTGAGAATTCATCTGTATATAGATTTGTAAGTAAAGATAAAATATCATTAAGAAAAAGCTATAAATACAAATTAAGACTTTTAGAAATGAGAAAATCAGGAGAAAAAATATTAAGCGAAAATATTTTAAATCCAGAAGCAGAAAATATTTCTATATTTAGTCCAGCAGATACGATAACAAGTTATAACTATATTTAATCATTAATATAATAAGGAGCTTTTATGGCAGCAATGAAAACGCCAGGGGTTTATATCGTTGAAAAAAACGCATTCCCAAATTCAGTAGTAGAAGTGGCAACAGCTGTACCTGTATTTATTGGGTACACAGAAAAAGCAATGAATGGAACGAAATCTTTATTGAATACGCCTTGGAGAATTACATCAATGGCTGAATTTCGCTCATATTTCGGTGAAGCACCCGTGCCGCATTTTTCAATCGTAAAAGACGCAACTCAAGGCATTACTTTTAATAAAGAAAATTATGTGCTTAAACGATTGGACAAATACAATTTATACTACAACATGCTCTTGTTTTATGCAAATGGTGGCGGACCGTGTTATATAGTTTCTGTTGGAGATTATACTGCTGATTTTGAAAAAGCAAAATTGGAAGCTGGTATTGCTCCATTGCTTAAAGAACAAGAGCCGACATTAGTTGTGATTCCGGAAGCTATGTATTTAGAAGATGCAAATGATTGCTATGCTTTGCAACAAGCAGCATTGCAACACTGTGGATATGCAATGAAAAATCGATTTACAATACTCGATATTCATAATGGATACAAAGATAGAAATGACCCTGATGGCGATATCGTGGCTAATTTCAGGGAAGCTATTGGTAGTGAATTTTTGGATTATGGAGCGGTGTATTATCCATGGATAAACACTTCCATTGTTCAGGAAAATGAATTATCTTTCACAAATATCAAAGAGATAGCAGAGTTAAAAACTTTACTTACAGCAGAAATTGAACTGATGAATTTATCAGATGATAAAAAAGCACAAAGAACAGAATATGTTGATCAATTGGATAAAGAATTAACAGATATTGAAAAAACTACATTGCATAAAACGCTGTTCCAAATAAGCAATATTTATCGTGAAGTTATGAAAGAAATGCGACTTGCTTTAAATCTTCTTCCTGTTTCTGCAGCTATGGCGGGTGTTTATACAATGGTAGACAACACAAAAGGTGTTTGGAAAGCTCCCGCGAATACAGGTATTGCTGCTGCGATAAGTCCTGCTGTAAATATTTCGCATGATGCACAGGAAGATTTGAATGTGCCTTTGAGTGGAAAATCCATTAATGCGATTCGCTCATTTGTAGGTGAAGGAATTAAGGTATGGGGTGCGCGCACTATGGACGGTAATTCTTTGGATTGGCGTTATATCAATGTACGCCGTACAATGATTATGCTTGAAGAATCTATAAAAAATGCTGCCCGTGCTTATGTTTTTGATCCAAATGTTGCTGGCACATGGGTTAATGTAAAGAGCATGATAGGCAATTTTTTAAATGGTATATGGAAAAGAGGCGGATTAGCTGGAAGTACGCCGGAAGATGCTTATAGTGTTCATGTTGGATTAGGCGAAACTATGACACCAGAAGACATACTTGAAGGTATTATGCGTGTTACTGTTTTAGTGGCTATTACACGTCCAGCAGAATTTATTGAAATTACATTCCAACAACAAATGCAAAAAAGTTAATTTTTTTTAATTATAAACAAATAAGGATAATATTATGGCTGGAGAAGCGCAAGATAATGTATGGCCCTTACCTAAGTTTTATTTTACTGTAGAGATTGCTACTTTATCAGGAGCAACATTTCAAGAGGTTTCCGGTTTGGAAGTGGAAGCCCAAGTAATAGAATATAGACATGGAAATAGTAAAGCATTTTCAACTATAAAAATGCCCGGTATTAAAAAATACAGCGATGTTACGTTGAAAAAAGGCATTTTTGTGAATGATAATAAGTTTTATGACTGGTTCAATAAAATTGAGATGAATATTATAGAGAGGCAACCCGTGACAATTAGCCTTCTTGATGAGAAAGGTGATCCCAAAATGATATGGAAATTAACTAATGCATGGCCTACTAAAATTACCGGAACTGACCTAAAATCAGATGGTAATGAAGTTGCAGTAGAAACGCTAGTGTTGGCTCATGAAGGATTAATTATCGAAACAAAATAACAAAAGATAGGGGCTTAACATTTTAAGCCCCTGCATGTTGTCAATATTTATGAATAAAAATTCATAAATACACCTTTAACTTAATAACTTATGAAGCTATGGCTAAAAACGATTGGACTTTGCCTGTTGCATTCTATTTTCAAGTGAAAATAGGAAATGAAGAATTTGCTTTTAAAGAAGTTTCAGGATTAGATACTGAAATGGAAGTTGAAGGTATTCGTGAAGGCGGAGTAAATGACTTCGAATATAAATTACCTAAACAGGTAAAACATGGAAATTTAACTTTAAAGCGTGCTATTTTGCCGTTGAAAAGTAATTTAATTGTTTGGGTAAAAAAGGTATTGGAAGGAGATTTATCTCAGACCGTTGTGCCTAAAAATATACTTATAAATCTGCTTGAAAATGATAAAACGCCATTATATACATGGACTTGCGAGGTTGCATATCCTGTAAAATGGAGTATAGATTCATTAGATTCAGAAAAAAACAGCATTTTAATCGAAACAATAGAATTTGCATACACCAAATTAGTTAGAAGTTGATTAAACGAGAAGTGAGGAGTTAGAAGTTGTGGATACAAATTCGAAGCGGGTTTATGAATATATATTCATAATTAGAGCGTATGCAATACGCTCCTACCTAAACTTCTTACCTACTAACTTCTAACTTAAATAATTATGGATGGATTAAGCAGGAAAGATAGGTTAGAGAGGATTACATCTACAAAAGCATTCAATGTTATTGATAATAGCATTGAATCTCTTCTGCATCAAACTCAAACAATTGCTTCTTTCATAAAATACTATAACCTAAACCAAGAACCAGACGACTATTTCGACGAATTATTAATAGAAATTCATAATATTAGCCGACAATATGAAGCTGGACTTGAGCCAAAATATGATGGGAATATGGAGGCTTCGCAAGCCTTGATATATGCCTTCATCCACCAGCTTCACAATATTACCGAGAAATTTAATGAGCGGTGGAAAAATTATCCATATTGGTATATTAATGAAGTATTAGGTATAAAATCGCTTGAGCCATTGCCGAATAACGTATGGGTTAAGTTTGATAAAAATGTGCCAGATACGGTTTTTATAGAGCAAGGAGAAAAATTTATTGTCAATGAAGATGATGAAGAAAAATCACTTATTTATACTTTGAAATCGAACTTTGAAGTACAAAACATATCTGTTGAACAAGCATATTCCATATACTTTGAAAGGCAGAAAAATATATTTCCTGCTGCAACATTTAATTGCGTTACTGGCTTAAAAACAAAGGACTTATTGCATGACAATAATGATAATAGTTTGTTATTTGTTGATAAAAGAAATGTATTAGAAGTCCAATCGCTTGGGTTTATGATTTCTTCACCTTCTTTACTGCTAAGGGAAAGTAAAAGAAACGTTACCATTACTTTTGAAGCCGAAAACAATGCTTTTACTTCTTTCATAGAAAACAAAACAGCAACCCTTTTATCTTCATTCAACACTCTCAATCCTCAAGACATAATAAATAAGATATTAGGTAATATATTTTATCTTCAAATTAGTACGGCAACAGGCTGGAAGCTTGTTAATTATTATGTACTTAAGCAAGATGATAATTATAAAAACAATCTTATTTTAAAATTTACACTTCCAGAAGATTTTCCGGCTACAACCCAATGCAACGGTGAAGTACATGAATTTTATTCACAATATCCCACTCTTAAAGTATTATTGAATCTTGATGCGTGGCTTTATCCATATTCGTGGATAAAGGACTTTTTGCTGCGTCGAATAATTATTCATACAGAAGTGGAAGACGTTATTAACTTGTTGGTATATAACGAACTCGGCAGAATTGATAATTCAAAGCCATTTATGCCTTTTGGAATTAATACAGAACGAGGCACATGGTTTGCCATTGGAAATTATGAGATGGCAATAAAAAATACCAATCTGGTTGATGTTAAAATAAAATGGAAACAACTGCCTGATGATCCGCAAGGTTTGAAGGGATATTATAAGGATTACAAAGCTGATATTGATAATACTTCTTTCAAAATAAAGCCGCGGTATTTATCTGATTATGTTTGGAAGAAAATTGTGAATAATAATTCATATTTCTTGTTTGCAACTAATTCAATGCCTAATGATGCTCCAATTCCTGATATGTCTCTGATAGATAGAAGTAAATGGGAAAATATTTTAATTGATAAAATGCTGCCAATTGATTTAGACGAAGATAGATATGATTATTCAATTAAGTCAAATGCGGGTTTTATTAATTTTACTTTAGAAGAACCAGCAATAGGGTTTGGCGAAAAACATTACCGTCATCTTTTTTCTGATATGATGATACGCAATGTGCGGAAAAAGAAAAATAAATCCATGCTAAATACGCCTATAACTCCTTTAATTGAACGAATTAGCATGAATTATGCTGCAACGGAATGTATTGATTTAAGAACTCATTCTAAAACTGATAGAAATACGTTTTATCATGTATTTCCATTAGGTTGCAAACAGCTATTTCCTAATCAGGACAACAAAGCAATTCCTTTGATATATAATATGAAATCGGATGCCAATATAATTTTTGGCTTAAAAAATATCAAAGGTGGTGAATTTTTGCGGTTGTATTTAGATTTTGTCCCTGTTAATAAAGAAATCGCAGAGCTTGAAATTCCGCAAATCAAATGGTACTATGGCGATAGATATATATGGAAAGAAATGCCCGACGGCGTTATAGCAAAAGATACTACAAAAGGCTTGCTATTTAGCGGCTGCATAGAATTTTATTTGCCAGAAGAGATAAATGAATTTTATTCATCTAATAGTGATGCCGTTTGGATATGTGCAGGAATAGATAAAAATTATGAACATATATCTAATTTAATTGGCATATATATCAATACTGCCGAATTGGAATTGGTGATTGATGATAAAAATAACGATAAGTGGTATGATTTTAAGAAACATAACAAATCATTGGCAGCTGTAAGGAATATTCCCGGCATTACGAATATTGAAGTTATTAATTATTTCACTGGTGGTCGCGAAAAAGAAACAAATATTAATAAACTTATTCGTGTATCTGAATATGTCTCGCATCGCGGCAAAGCCGTTACGCCGCGTGATTACGAACGTATTATTTTGCAACGATTTACTGAAATAGAGAAAATGAAATGTTTGCCTGCATATAATTCAAAAGATGAAAGAAAGGGTGTGGTAACTGTTGTGGTTATTCCAAATGAAGATAAAATTAGTTTGTCGAAGTGGCAGCCAAAGACTTCTTCTAATTTGATTTTAGAAATAGAAGATTATATTAAGTCTTTTGTTTCGCCTTATGTTACAGTCGTTGATGTTATTAATCTTGACTATGAAGAATTAATGATTCGCTGTAAAGTTAAATTTAAATCTAATTTTCCATCAGGAACATGTCACCATCGTTTGAAGGAATTGTGTGATAATATAATTGCACCTTGGCAAAACAAGCGTAACATTCCGCGCTTTGATTATTCGCTTAACATGAAAACTATTTATAATACTTTATTGAAGCAGGAATATATTGAAGCAATAGATGAACTTTCTATCATCAAAATCGCCGAAAATAATGAAAAATATTTAATAAATGAATATTCCGAAACTTCTAACTCCTCATTACTAACTTCTAACTTAATAGAGCCTTCAAAGCCTTATGCTATTTTCGTACCAGCTAAGGAACATTTGTTCTTGTACGAAATAGAAACCCCATTCGGCATAAACGAAATGACCATAGACGACACGTTTGTTATTTAAGCAAGGAGTTAATTAAACGAGAAGTTATAAGTGAGTAGTTAGAAGTATCGGATATAAATCCGAAGCAGATTTATGAATAAATTTTAATAAATGTGTGCAATAAAATAAACACAATAAACTTATCACATATCTATAAATATTTTTTTGTATTTTTGGTAATTCATTAATTTATATAAGCATATTATCATGACACTTGCAGAGATATTACACGATTCCGATTATAAACAATCTCAGTTCAGCCTGCCGCAAATTCTTGCATTTGAGAGCCGCATCATAACAAAAACAGATAAAAATGGAAACGAAATTCCATATATAGAATGCCTTATACGTAAGAAAGAAATCAAACTTACACCAGAAGAAGCTGTGCGGCAGCTATTTATTGAGCTATTGCTTGATAAATACCAATATCCTGCTGACCGTATAAGAGTTGAATATGAAGTTACTTTTGGTCGTGATAAAAAGCGTGCTGATATTGCTATTATGGATAAAGATATGGCTACAGCACCATATATACTTGTTGAAATGAAAAAGCCGAAAGCCAAAGACGGCAAGGAACAGCTGAAATCATATTGTAATGGAACAGGTGCTCCTATTGGCGTTTGGACAAATGGCGATTCTATCTCATTCTATCATCGCAAAGATCCTAACTATTTTGAAGATATTCCCAATATTCCAAAAGCAAGCGAAAAACTTTCAGATATTCTTACTGAACGCTGGACAATAGATGATTTGATTGCAAAAGACAAGTTAGTTAATGAGCGTAAGTCGCTTAAAAGTCTTGTGCTTGAAATGGAAGATGAAGTATTGGCAAATGCTGGCGTTGATGTATTTGAAGAACTGTTTAAACTCATATTCACAAAACTATATGATGAAATGGAACGCATTCGCGATAAAAAGCTTTGTCTTGAATTTCGTAACTATGGCGAATTGGCCCTCGGTACTAAAACAGTACAATATAGTTAAGCGCCAATTTGATTATTTATTAAAAAGTTGTAATTACATTAATTATTGTCAGATAAATAAAGCCTTCCTTAGTGCGAATATACGTAATATCCTTCAACTATATATCAAGTCGGATTTGATGCCCAATTCGCGGGCTAAATTTGGG
>JAVBOP010000208.1:0-6677 GCA_031550405.1 Kapaibacterium sp. (SeqCode) | reverse complement strand
ACCAATATCGCTGTTTTTTGTATATTATATCGATTTATGAATAAAAATTAATAAATATCAGAAAAATCAAGAATAAACGATGTTGTTAATTTTTCGGTTGTGTATGGATTGATAAAGTTTTAATTTTGTAGCAATACATTTATAATTGAAAATATGTCAAATTATTTCCAGTATGGCGAAAAAGAGATTGAACATCTGAAGAAGGTGGATAAGCGTTTGGCTACGGTTATCGACAAGGTTGGTATGGTAGAAAGAGCTGTGATTCCTGACCTTTTCACAGCACTTGTAAACGCTATTATTGGTCAGCAAATTTCAACAAAAGCACATAAAACTATCTGGAAACGAATGCAAACGGAATTGCAAAAAATTTCTCCCGTCGCTATTGATAATATGCCGCTGGAAAAATTGCAACAATTCGGCACCACGTTCAAAAAAGCTGCATATATTAAATCAACTGCACGGAAAATAATAACTGGCGAGTTTGATATTAATTCACTTTATTCGATGTCCGACAAAGAGGTTTGCACCAAACTTTCCGAATTGGATGGTATTGGCATTTGGACGGCAGAAATGTTGATGCTATTTTCCATGCAACGTCCTAATATATTAAGTTATGGCGACTTAGCTATTCTTCGTGGTTTGCGTATGGTATATCGGCACAAAGAAATTGATAAAGAAAAATTTAATAAATATTGGAAACGCTACACGCCTTATGCTTCGGTAGCCAGTTTGTATTTATGGGCTGTAGCAGGTGGAGCGATTGAAGAAATGAAAGATTATGCACCAAAGAAAGCGAAAAAAAATATTAATAAGGCGGATTTATGAATTTATTTTAATAAATAGACATGTTTTTGACATAATTTTATGTATTATACATCACAAATATTTTAAAAAATATGAACAATAATGAGACATCTTCGAAAGTGATTGTTATTTTTACTGATAAAAACAGAGTGCAAGCACCACACGATTCTAACAATTATTTAAAATTAAAGTGAAAATGGAAACAGAAAGAGAAATATTTTATAAAGCATTTATCAAAAGGGACAGCTCTTTTGAAGGCTTATTCGTGGTTGGTGTGAAAACGACTGGCATATTTTGCCGTCCGACATGTCCGGCTAAGCCAAAACTGGAAAATATTGAATTTTTTCATTCGGCAAAAGAAGCCATGCAAAATGGTTATAGACCTTGCAAAGTTTGTAAGCCGTTGGAAAATATAGGGAATCCTCCTTCAAATATTAGTAAGTTATTGAAATATATGGAAGATAATCCGACAGCAAAAATAAAAGATACTGACCTTGAAAACATGGATTTGGAGCCTAATCAGGTTCGCCGGTGGTTTTTGAAGAACTATAAAATGACATTTCACGCTTACCAAAGAATGTATCGGATAAATAATGCTTTTCAACGCTTTCAGTCAGGTCAAAGCGTAACGGATATTGCATACGAATCGGGTTATGATTCTTTGAGCGGCTTTAATAATATGTTTAAAAATATTATTGGAACTTCGCCAAGTCATAGTAAAAACAAGCGCATAGTCAATATGACTCTTATCGAAACAGGTTTGGGAACAATGATAGCAGGTGCAACAGATAAAGGAATTTGCATGTTTGAATTTGCCGACTACAAGCTGCTTGAACTGGAATTGAGGCAAATGACAACTTTGCTGAAAGCACCACTTGTATTTGGCGAACATGCTTATTTTGATGCACTTCGGAAACAGATGGAACAATATTTCAATGGAGAACTTCGAGAGTTTGACATTCCGCTGGATTTGGTCGGCACGGAATTTCAAAAACAAGTATGGCTTAGTTTATTGCAAATACCATACGGCTGCACGACAAATTATGCCAAACAAGCTGAACTAATTGGCAAACCATCTGCTGTTAGAGCTGTTGCCAATGCAAATGGAAAAAATAAAATTTCCATCATTTTGCCTTGCCACAGAATTATCGGAGCAGATGGCACTCTTACCGGTTATGGCGGAGGAATCTGGCGAAAGAAAAAATTATTGGAATTAGAAGAGAGTTTTATGAATTTATTTTAATGAAACTATGTGAACAGAGACTAATTCATGCTTTCTTTGGATTTTATGGCGATGATATCTGTAATTGATTGTATTTCTTTCAATTCTTTGCGCAATTCTTCCAGCATGCGTGTAGGTAAGTTGTTGGTTTCTATGATGGTTAGAATTATTATCACTTCATTTAATACTTGGGAAAATAGCCCAAAAATATGTATGGTATACTGTGAAATATTTTCAAAATTAGCATATAATTCAGTTTCAAACTCTTTTCTGGCTAACCCCAACAGTTGCTGAAATTGTGGCGATGCCACAGTAAGTCCGAGCTCATTTCGCTGCATTTCTTCATTGATCTGGTGTATGTGTACCAGCATTTTTTCGATTTCCAACAGCATTGTAGTGTCGGCATGATTAACCGATATCCGATTAAAATATTCGCTATTTTGTTCAGGCACGACTATCAAATCAAGCAATTCATTAATGCCTGCAACAATTCGCTTATAATCCCCGGAATGCTTGCTGACATCAGCACGGCTTAGCACGCGTCCAACAAGTGCGTGCTGAACGAGCTTGTAGGTATCCTTCGTTAATAATTCGATGGCATCGATACACGTATTCAGGTTATTTTTGATTTGCTCGAAATCGCCTTGATACCTTTCAGAAATTTTAGGCGGTATATTGCCTTTTGAAATCTGCTCTAAATATGATGCTGCAATATTGATAGGCATAGTGATTTCGTCGAGCAGAGTATTAACACCGATTATAAGCTGCTGATACGAGCCGCTGTATTTGTTCGCATCTCCACGAACATTGAGATTGCCTTGCGCAGCGGCATTGGTCAGCTTGTTAATGTCTATTGTCAATGATTTCAAAGTATCAGCCACATGCAATATCGTCTGTGCCATAGCGCCTGTTTCGTCTTTTGACTTGATATTTACGTTCAAATCCAATTCGCCACGCGCCAGCTTGTTGGTTTCCATGTTAAGCAGCATTATTGGTTTCGCAAATTTTTTAGATATTATGATGATAGTAATCGAGATGACTATCATCAGCGCTGCAAGCCATATCGACAATGTTTTCAGCATCTGGTTGTTTTTTTCAAATATTGTGGAATATGGCACAGCAATGCCGAGAAACATTATGTTTTTAGCTTGTCCTATCTGTATTGGAGTAAATATCGCCAGTGATTGCTCTTGGCTTACAGCTGAATAAATATCAAGATAAAATTCTTCGCCCAGCGCTACTTTATCCATCATAGATTTATACCGGTTATCATTTAAAACTGACTTTCCCAGCATTGTGGTGTCAGGATAGGATACTATAAGTCCATCAGAGGATATTAGCATAGCATAAGATGAGTGAAACGGCTTTATATTGTCAACGTATTCCTTGACCGTTTCAAGCGATATGTCGATGCCCGTTACGCCAATCACTTCGCCATTTTTTGAAAAAATTGGAATACATATAGATGTTTCAATGATTTCATCTTCCGGCTTGTCAGAATAAGAATAATAATATGGATTTAGGACAACTTCCTTCTTTTCTTTTTTGGGCAGTACATAATAATCTTCATCAAGCTCATGTTCTATTTCAAAATCTGCATCGGGTTCGGCATAGCCTTTGCTTCTATTCCAGCTTATATTATATCTTCCCTTGCTGGCATAAGGCGGAACATTGGCATATTGGGCGTCTTTGCCGTCAAAAGTATTCGGGTCGAAATCCAGCCAGAATGCCATAATATTTTCATTATTTTTTGCAAAATCGCCAGTCAAATCAAAATAATATTGCCGCCTGCTGTCAATATCTATAGTCTCAAATTTGCTAATCATCAGATTGTAAGAGCGGGCAACCGCCAGATATTCCATCAGCCGCTTCTCTATCTGCGTTGTATATCTATTGGTTATGTGCATCGTTTGGTCTAATGCCATTTCCCTTGTATGCTTGTCATATATCGTATATACTATCAGCATCACAATCGCAAAAGCCATAAATGTGATTGGCAAAATGGAAAGCAATATCTTTTTTTGAAAACTTGTCTTTATTCTTATTGAACTATTATCCATAAATATAGCTTTAACATTCTCGAATGGTTACAATATTAGCTTATTTAAACGGATATTGCATAAGTATATTTTCAGTATTTGCAACTAATCTGCCAATTAATTTTTGCTTCCCCTATAACCATCACTATACGAAATGAGCATATTAATCTTACAGATTATTAAAAAATATTCAGAATACTGTTGTGTGGAATGTTTTTTGATAGATTAGCTGCTGGTTTTAATGCGGTATGCAGAGGTATTGGTGTTTGCTATTATAGATAAAAATTAGTACATTAGGTACTACTACTTATTTTTGCTGTTCTATTAAATCGTAATTTTGTATTAAGCAAAAGTTTTGCAAAACCAATGCAATGCGGTTGAAATGTACCTGCATGTTGTTGTATGTATTTTAGGAACTAATATATTTTTATTATATTTAAAAGAATTAAGTTTATGGTATATAAGATGATTAACACATTTAGTAAGGCTATTATTGCGGTCATTATTTTATTTTCAAGTGTTTCCATGCTGTTTGCTCAGGTAAAGGGTGTTGGCATAGGGACAGACACTCCTGATGTGAACGCTGTACTGGATATTAAGGACAGTCTTCGCGGTGTTTTATTGCCTCGCACGGGAATGCCTGCAAGGATGAGCATGGCAAGTCCGGCAACGGGAATGACGCTGTATCAGATAGCAGATGAGTATCAGGGGCTGTACTACTATGCAGGCATGCCGTCGGAATGGCAGCGGGTGGCAGCAATTATACGCGTGCCTAATCAAACAGCACGCATCAATATGCAGTCATCGGCTACTCAGCTTGTATTCCAGGAAGATACCAAGGTTCTCTGGTATTATGACGGCACGGGCAGCAATGGCTGGCGGCAGCTTGGAGCTGGAGCAAGCACGAGTATAGATTATGTGCCGGATGAGGCATCCCGTCCTGTATCGCCTGCAGCAGGGCAGTATATATATCAGGCAGATACAAAGCATTTCTATTATTGGGATGGTACAAACTGGCTTATGCTTGGCGAGTATGGCATACAGCATGTTACATTTGCGACGCGTCCTGTTTCTCCGCTGGTTTATGTTGGTCAGGTGATATATCAGGCTGATGATAATGGCTCTGATAAAAAAGGTCTTTATTACTGTACTGATGCCGCAGCAGTGCCGCCGGTGTGGCAGGCTTTAGGCGGATATGAAATAGAACATGTTGCTGCATTGCCTGCAACAGGCGTCAGTGGTCAAATGGTATTTTTGACTACTGATAGTAAGTTTTATGCGTGGAATGTGAACCTTAATGCATGGATGCCTGTTGGAACCGATGAGATATTGCACGTGGCAGATGCGTCGGCTCGCCCTGTCGCTCCTTTTGATGGACAGCTTATATATCAGCTTGACAATAAGAGATTTTATTACTGGAATGCGGGTATTGCTCCATCTGGCGGCTGGGTAGAACTTGGAGCTGATGAGATATTGCACAAGACAGGAGCAGAGCGTGTTGCATTGACTACGCCTGCTATTACAGTAAATAATGGTCAGCTTGTATATCAAACAGACGATGCTTCTGATGGAAGTATTAGAGGATTATATTATTGGGACAATTATGCCAACAACAATAATGGCGCATGGAAAATGGTTGGCGACGAAGTATCGCATGTAACGCAAGCTACTCGTCCTGCTAATCCCAAAAACGGGCAAATGATTTATCAAACGGATGGCAAGAATGGTTTGTACTATTGGGATGCAACTGTTGGCTCGTGGAAAATGGCTGGCGATGATATATCGCATATAACAGAAACTGCACGTTTAACTTTGGCTTCAACATTGAATGCTGCAAGCGACGGCAGGCTTGTGTATCAGACAGACAGTGTTACTACAAAGAAAGGGTTTTATTATTGGGATTGGAATGCAGGCAGCGGTTCATGGAAAATGACAGGCGACATGTCGACAACTTCTAAATTATCTACCATAACAACAACGGCAACAGGAGGCATTATTACGGTGAATAATCAAAATTATATACCGCTTACGACTTCCGCCATAACTGCGATGGATGCTGGAACTGCCGTTATTGGACAAGTTGTTGTGTTCCATTATGTGGATAATACTCCGTCGGCTGGAACTGCCTTGACGGCGATAATACCGGCTGGAACGATAACGAATGTGAAATTGCGGCAGGCAGGTTCGGCAGCCAATGCCACCCAACCGGCGGAAGAGCCATTTTATAACATAAAGAACACAACTATAACGTTTATGTATGATGGCACAAACTGGATTGAAATTGCAAGAACACAGGCAGTAGCGCCATAGTGGATTTATTAAAATAAATTCATAAAACTATCATTATTAAATTTGTGAAATATATAAATCTATAGATGAAAAGTAACAGGATATATATCATTATATTATTGCTATTAATATGTAGCTTGCAAGTAAATGCAGCTGATTTTAAAGGCATGTTTATTGGCGAAGGCGAAACGGTATCAATAATATCGGCAAAGGTGTCCATACACGACAGCTTGACGCTTTCCAAAGGCTCCAAAGTAATAATAAAACTGGATGCAGCCGCTGACAGTGCAAGTTTGACTGCTGTCGGAAGAACCAATATTATA
>JAVBOP010000217.1:0-8844 GCA_031550405.1 Kapaibacterium sp. (SeqCode) | reverse complement strand
GTAATTCAGCAGCTTCGGCTTTAGCAAAAGGAATAGTTGCATTAGCAACAGTATTAACTAAATTCATTGCTGCATCAGCAGTTTTTGCCATGTTATCACTAATTAAAAAATCAGCCCAAGTCTTATAACCCATCAAATTTGCTTTTTGAGTACGAAGTACAACAACTCTTTCAAGTATTTTTTTGTTATCAAATTCGTTGTTGTTGTTTCCGCGATTGATGTAAGCTTTGAACATTTTTTCGCGTAAATCTCTATTATCCGCAAATTGCATGAAAGGAATCCAGCTTGGTTTTTGGCATGTAAAAATCCAACTTCCTTCTTTTCCTTCTGATTTTGCAAGTTCTGCAGCAGCTGCAATACTTGATTCTGGTAAACCAGCAAGATCTTTTTTGTCTGTAATCACTAACTTGAAATTATTTGTTTCAGTTAATGAGTTCTTGCCAAATTTGGTTGTAAGATTAACGAGTTCTTCATTAATTTTTTTCATTTTTTCTTTGTCTTCTGGTGAAAGATTTGTTCCACCACGGACAAAGTTTTTGTAATATTTTTCGATAAGTTTTACTGATTCACCATCAAGATTAAGAGTAGAACGGGAATCATAAACAGCTTTAACACGAGCGAAAAGTTTTTCGTTCATATTAATTTCATCTGTATGTTTGGTTAAAACTGGAGCAAATTCTTCTTCAAGTGAATGCATTTCGTCGTTTCCGTCAGCAGAAACCAAATTAAAAAATACAAGCACAACTTTATTCAATAAAGCTCCCGAATTTTCCATTGCGAGAATAGTATTCTCGAAAGTTGCTTTTTCCGAGCTATTTGCAATAGCCTCAATTTCTTTTACATGATCTGCTAAGCCTTTTTCAAATGCAGGCTTATAATGTTCGATTTTGATTTTATCGAACGGTGGAGCTTCAAATGGGGTTGTCCATTCGGTAAAAAATGGGTTGTCGCCTGTTGCGACAGTGGTATCCTGCTTGTTATTGCAGGCACTAAAGATTAATCCAGTAGCTAACATTGTTGCCGCCAAAAATTTTTTCATACGTACCTTTTAAAGTAATTAATAAAAACTATGTAAATAATTACTCAAAGATAAGTATTTTTTCCTAAATTTAAAAATACACAAAGCAATATTTTCCTTGATTCTGCTATTTTATTTATTTTTTTGGCTCATATTATGTATGTTTAAGGCAAGCAACATTATTCCAGAGGCTATTCCTATCGATGGAGGAAAGTATAACATTTATTGCTTGTGTTGCGTATTATATCGTTGGAATAACTGCCATGTTATATAAATAATATATGGAATGTATTATGAAAAAATATTCATTATTCTTATTGCTTCTTGCCAGCTGTATCGCTATTCACAATATGGCGGCAGCACAGACCGGTTCTAAAAAGAATGCCAATGCTAAAACTGCGACGGTGCAACCTAAAGATTCATTACAAAATACAGCGCCCGAGGTTAAAAAGACTGATACCGTGATCCCCGATAGAGATGTGGAGTTTGATTTGCAAAAACTGAGCAAGCTGGCTACACGTATGGTATATGGCACGCCGCAGGCAGCTAATGG
Organism: Kapaibacterium sp. (SeqCode); assembly: GCA_031550405.1. Classification (GTDB taxonomy): domain Bacteria; phylum Bacteroidota; class Ignavibacteria; order Kapaibacteriales; family UBA2268; genus JAVBOP01. The sequence continues at coordinate 7,273 of JAVBOP010000217.1, read as the reverse complement.
CTTGGTGCTTCTCGAGTTAACTATCGATACAACCGGAAATATAACGAGCGCTATCGTACGGAAGCATGAGGAGAAAAAATTAACAAAACCGGCTATTGACGCTGTAAAAAAATATGCCAAGAAATATAAGTTGCAGCCTGCTATTAGAAATGGCAAGCCTGCTGTTGTGTCCGAACTCATGGTGCCAGTCGTTTTTGATTTAAGCATATATGACAAATAATCTGTCCGCCAATGATATTAATTGAGGCAATCGAATCAACCAAAATTGCTGTTGAACAAATATTAGTAAGCAAGCTACGCTCTTTTCTGTCAATATTAGGAGTAGTTATAGGCATCTCTGTGGTTATACTGATGGGATGGCTTGTATATGCGCTGGACACCGTTGTAGAAAGCACTTTCCAGATTATGGGAACAGATATGCTATGGGTGTCAAGATTCGATTGGGCTGGCGGGAAAAGCTGGGAGGAGCTACGCAACAGGAAGAAGCTGAAATTGGATATTGCCGAAGAATTCAAAGCTCAGATGGCGAGCGCCGAATTAGTAACGATTCAGACATCGGCATGGGGAAATAATGCTATCAAGTATGCAGGCGAGACATATCAGGGCATGAATATTGAAGGCGACGATTTTAGTTTCCAGTATACCCCGAATGGCGAAATAACCGAAGGGCGGTACTTTTCGCAAATGGAGTTGCAGCATGCGGCAAACGTTGCTATTATTGGCACAAAGATTAGCGATGCCGTATTCCCAACTGGCGGTGCAGACGGCAAAACAATCAAGATTAAAGATAAAAATTTTTTAATAATTGGCATCTTCAAAAAGCAGGGCACTATGATGATGGACTTCATAGACAACCGCATAGCTGTGCCATTATCGACGTTTTTGCTGGTATATGGCAAAGAGCGGGATGTTTCCATCGGCGTCAAAGCAGGAAATTTAGAAAAGTTAGATGAAGTCAGGTATGAAACGCAAGGCATAATGCGGTCTTTGCGCAATTTGCACCCGGGTCAGGAAGACGATTTCTCAATCAACGAATCCAAGGTATTTGAGGAAACTACCAAGACCATCAGGTTGGCGGTTTATAGTGTAGGCATTGGCATGACAGCGCTTTCGTTCCTTGTTGGCATCATTGGCATTATGAATATAATGTTCGTTTCTGTAACCGAGCGCACCAAAGAGATAGGAATACGCAAGGCAGTAGGTGCCAAAAATCGCTCAATATTGATGCAATTCATCATCGAAGCAGCAATGCTTTGCCTTATCGGTGCTATATTTTCGTTCATATTGTGCTCCATTTTAGTGTTAGTGGTTGCAAATGTTTTGCCAAAATTTGTACCCAACACAGCATTCTTAAGTCCAACGCTGCCAATGAATTTGTTGGTGATAGCCTCATTTATATCCATATTTGTTGGCATCATTGCCGGCTTAATTCCCGCCATCCGCGCCTCCAAGTTAGATCCAATAGACTCTCTCCGCTACGAATAAGCAGCGCTATTACAAATTTGTAGTTGTTTTATGGATATAATTATGAAAAAACATACATTTATGAATATTTTTTAATAAATGTATGGAAATTGATGATGTTATCCTTTTTTTATTTATATTTGCTTAAAAATATTATATCGTGAAAATCATGTCGGTACTACCTATATATAACTGTTTCCATCCGGTGTTGAAGCAAAAGACTAAGGCAATAGAAAATATTGATGATAACATAAACCAGCTTGTGCGGGATATGTTTGATACGATGCGCAATACTGAGCGCGGGGTTGGCTTGGCAGCGAATCAGGTTGGCAAGGATAATTCTATTATAATTATAGATGTTAGCGATGTTGATGAATTGGACAAGATTCCACCGCTCGTGCTTATTAATCCGATTATCACCGCATATTCTGATGAAACTGGAGTATATCAGGAAGGCTGCCTTAGCGTTCCCGTGCTGTATGAAGATGTTGTTCGCCCTGACTCTATCTCTATTACTTATTATGACTTAAACGAGAAGGAGATTAAAATGGATGCAACAGGTTTTTTGGCACGCGTTATGCAGCACGAGGTAGATCATTTAAATGGCATATTGTTTTTTGAACGCCTCTCATCTTTCCGTAAGACGTTGGCAAAAAACAAGTTAAAGAAATTGCAAAAAGGCGAATATGATGTAGATTACCCAATGATTGATGTAGACGGCAAAGCCCATACCAATTGAAGAAGAGATGGACATTTAAAATAATTTTTAACAATATTCTTCAAGGCAATAGATATGAATGCTGCTATGGAGCTTAATGTACGGTAGAGCATTTTTTTGTAACATGGCGACAATCCTGTTAAACAATAATTTTAAAATCCTGAAAACTATTGCAAAATAAAAATATTGGCTACTTTTATACCAATATTACAATAAATTATAATCAGTTCTTTACTTTGCACAATATTTTTTTCTTAACGTAACCTTCGCAAAAATTTGTTAATTTTGTTGTTACCTTTAAGTGTAGTAACCAAATATAAAAATTAATATAAATTCATAATGAAAGCAAATACTTTATTAAGTGTATTTACTCCGAAAGATACTAAATTTTTTCCATTGCTGAAAGAAACCGCATCTACGATGGTTCGAGCTGCAATATTGCTGCAAGAGCTGTTTGACTGTTCGGACGAAGAGCAGAAAAAAGAGCTCTACAAGGCAATAAAAGTCGAAGAGGTCAAAGGCGATAAGGTAACAGGTTCTATCCTGAAAGCCCTGAATGCCACCTTTATCACGCCTTTTGACAGAGAGGACATTAATGCCTTGACCGACAGCATGGACGATGTGATTGATGTCATTTATCGTGTGTCGCATAAAGTGCAACTGTATTCTCCTGAAAAATTGCCGGAATGCACGACGATTTTGGCGGATATTATACATAAAGGCTCGCTCGAAATTCGCGATTCTATTGATGGTTTGGAGAATTTGAAGAAAACGAACATCGGTTTTCGCAGGCATTATAAGGAAATTAAGAGATTGGAAGAAGAAGCCGATGCAATTTATGAAGACGGCATTATGGAGCTTTTTCATAAGGAAACGAATCCGACTGAATTGATAAAACTGAAGGAAATTATACAGGAATTGGAAAAAGGAGCTAATAAAATCAACAATACCGGCAAAGTTTTAAAAACCATTTTCGTGAAATACGCATAACACACTTCGTGTGCCTTATTAGCTTCAACTTTTTGTCGAAGCTGTGTTGTTATGATTTATTTTATGAATATTCTTTAATAAATTATGCAAAATAAATCTGTTTTTCTGTTATTATTGTTCTGTACAATGCCGTTGTTTGCGGAAAAAGGACTTGAGATGGAAGACTATAATTTTAGCATATATGCGGGGTTTGGTTTTTCATATTACTATGACAATATGAAAATAAATAGATATACCGCAACGGCAGTAGACCAGTTATCATATTGGGGCTTTTCTGGTAAAGCAATGTGGGAGCCTGAACATCGCTTAAGTGTTGGTTTAGAATTAGGTTATTACCAGCTGTATGAATATAATGATGTTGATAATAGCAAAAAGCGAGCTATTGATACATACTGTACTCCGATTTTATTAAATATTAATATGAGAATAATAGATAATTTTTCTTTAGGTATTGGAACGGGATTAGTATCTCTAAAAAATAATATTGCTTATTTGAATGATAAAGATGTGGAACATACCAAGGGAATAACGGACAGCAAAATATGGTCTATAGCAAACTATTCCTTTTCAGCAAATTATTTGCTGCCCATGAATAAATTATTGAATATGCTTAACTTAGAGAATGATGATAATCATATCATTAAACGTTCTTTTATAGGTTTAGAGAGCCAGTATTTGTGGATTGGAAAAACGAATGACAATATGCTAACATTACAGATATTATTAGGCTATAGATTGTAGATTTATGAATATTTTTTAATAAAAGCTGTATGAACACAGGCGAAATAATTATTTATCAAAATAAACAAGGCGATATCAAAATAGATGTCAGACTCGAAGATGAAACGGTTTGGCTTAATATTGAGCAAATGACATTGCTTTTTGGTAAGTCCAGAGCAACTATAAACGAGCATATTCTTAATATTTTTAAAGAAGGCGAGCTTGTGGAAAACCAAGTAATGAGAAAAATCGGAATTTCCGATTTTTCTACCAAGCCTACTAATTTTTACAACTTAGATATTATTATTTCTGTTGGTTATCGCGTGAAATCGCAACAGGGAACACAGTTTAGAATTTGGGCTACACAAAGGCTACGCGACTACATCATTAAAGGCTATTCGATTAATGATAAGCTGAAATTAGAGCAATATGAAGATTTGAAAAAAACGCTGAAACTGCTAAGCCATGTTATTGAAAATCAACAGCTTACGACAGATGAAAGTTCAAGTTTGTTAAAAATTGTTACCGATTATACTTATGGCTTGGATACGCTTGATAAATATGATTATCAAAAATTAATAATCGAACAGACAACAAGCAAAGAGGCGGTTTACGTAACTTATGATGATGCTAAAAAAGTTATAGATAATCTGAAAGAAAAATTCAATCACAGCAACTGGTTCGGCAATGAAAAAGACCAATCGTTCAAAAGCTCAATTGCTACGATATACCAGACTTTCGACGGTGTTGAATTGTATCCAAGTATTGAAGAAAAAGCGGCGATGCTGCTATATTTGATAACTAAAAATCATTCATTTACTGATGGAAATAAGCGGATTGCAGCGTTTATTTTTCTTTGGTTTATGGAGAAAAATGAAATTTTGTACAATCCTGATGGCAGTAAACGGATTGATAATAACGCCTTGGTTGCACTTACGCTTATGATTGCCGAGAGCCGACCTGATGAAAAAGATATTATGATTAAAGTTATTGTGAATTTAATTAATAAAAATAATATTTGACACATTAGATTTATGAATATTTTTTAATAAAATATATAATATTATCGCCAAATTATATACATGATATTGTAAAATTATGAATAAATTTTAATAGAATATGCAATTTTGTATTGAAACTCCCAGACTTATATTAAGGCATTGGCAGGAAAGCGACATAGAGCCTTTAGCGATGCTCAATGCTGACAAAAAAGTGATGGAATTTTTTCTGAAACCACTGAATAAAGATGAATCATATCAGCTTTATATTAAAGCGAAAGATGAGCTTTTATCTTATGGATATGGCGTGTATGCCGTTGAATTAAAAGAAGATAGAAAGTTTATAGGTTTTGTAGGATTTCATCAAATACCGTTCGATATGGATTTTACTCCTGGAATTGAAATTTTGTGGCGACTTGTCGCCGAAAAGTGGAATCAAGGCTATGCAACGGAAGCTGCGTCTGCATGTTTAGAGTATGCAAAAAAGCAGTTTAATTTCAAAGAAATATATGCATTTACTTCGATTTTGAATAAGCGTTCCGAGCGTGTTATGCAAAAAATAGGTATGCAAAAAGTGAAGGATTTTAATCATCCTTTGGTACAACCCGACAATCCATTATATAGGCACGTGCTTTATAAAATAGATATGAACTCGTAATTTAGAATATTTTTAACAAAATACATGACATTACTCATTATAGTTATAGTTGTAGCTATCATTTTTGACTTTATAAATGGCTTCCATGATGCTGCAAACTCTATTGCAACAATCGTTTCCACAAGAGTATTAACTCCTTTTCAGGCTGTTTTATGGGCAGCGGCATTTAATTTTATTGCCTTTTTCGTCGCTAAATATGTGATTGGTGAATTCGGCATTGCCAATACTGTTTCTAAGGTTGTGCTGGAAGAATTTATCACATTGCCTGTAATTTTTGCAGGTCTGATAGCAGCTGTTGCATGGAATTTGGCTACATGGCGTTTGGGCATTCCATCATCTTCATCTCATACCTTGATAGGCGGTTTTGCAGGCGCTGCCATTTGTGCATCTGGCTTTCAATCCATTCATGCAGAAGTGGTTATAAAAATCGCATCATTTATCGTGCTTGCTCCACTCATCGGTATGCTTATTTCGGCACTTATAACTATCGGCGTTTTGTGGGCATTCCGCAAAACAAAGGCTCGAACAGCTGAAAATGCCTTCAAAAAACTGCAATTGGTGTCGTCTGGTTTATTTAGCTTAGGGCATGGACTTAATGATTCGCAAAAAGTCATGGGCATTATAGCGACCGCGATGATTGCGGTCGGACAAATAGATTCCGTACAGAATATACCCGATTGGGTACCGCTAACCTGCTTTGGTGCAATAGGCTTAGGTACTATGATGGGAGGCTGGCGAATAGTAAAAACAATGGGCAGCAAAATCACAAAAGTAACGCCATTAGAAGGCGTTTGTGCCGAAACCGCCGGAGCATTAACGTTATTCATAACGGAAGCGTTGAAAATACCTGTAAGCACAACCCACACAATCACAGGTGCAATAATGGGCGTAGGAGCAGTAAAAAGGCTGTCCGCCGTACGCTGGGGAGTAACAATTAACCTGTTATGGGCGTGGATATTAACCATTCCAGTAAGCGCAGTATTAGCTGCAATTATATACTTGATATTCAGTGCTGCGGGGTTGAAATAATGTTGTTTCTTTAATAAATTATCTAATTTTGTAGATGCGATATGGTACAACATATATTTATGAATAAATATTCATAAATACGAGTAAACATGATATATACAGGAGGATAATATATGCTATCCTCCTGTTTTTTCATGCTCTTGGATGTGCAAGGTGGTATGCTTTCTTCAGCCTTTCGATAGAAACATGAGTGTATATCTGCGTTGTCGCAATAGATGTGTGCCCCAGCATCTCGCTTACAGCTGATATTTCAGCACCATTATCCAGCAAATGCGTGGCAAACGAATGGCGCAAAATATGAGGACTAATACCTTTGGCTAACACAAATTTATAGTTGCTTTGTTTCTCCCCAAAAGTGTTATATTTGAGTATAGATTTTAAAATAAAAATCATTAATGTTGCAGGAAGAAGGCGAGAGAAAATAGGCTAAGTAATTGGCGTACAAAGTACTTAAATGGCGGTATTATAGAGTTGCTGAATCATAAAAAACCGGACATCGTCCATCAGTTTTTACTCCCGAGGAGCATGCTTTTATAGAAGAAACCCTTATAAATTGGCATTGTTACTTTATTGTTGCTTATGTGATTGTTAATTCATAATCAAAATCATGTAAAGTTTTATCTAAAAATAAATCTAATGTAATCTCCAGCATTTTCAACGACTTAGTGTATCTTTTAGTTTTTCTGTTAAATCTTG
>JAVBOP010000064.1:0-7493 GCA_031550405.1 Kapaibacterium sp. (SeqCode) | reverse complement strand
ATATCTGCTCGCTGCAGTCAGCACTCTTGCTCAAGGCAAAGCCGAACACCAAGCCGCCCGACAGGTAGAAATATTCAGAAATCCTGTAGTCCAATCCCAGATCAAGATTCAAGTTGATATTGTCCAGCTCTATATTTTTGCCTGTATAATATGGCACATAGTTGCCTGTTATGGAATCCGTAACAAACAGCTTAGTGGTATCGACCGTCGAAAACGCGGCATCATTCGTCATGATAGACAGCTTGGCAGAGGCATTGAAACCTCTGAACAGGTAACGGGAGGCGGACACCCCAAATATGCCGCTTGTGCCTGTATTGCCCATGAAATTAATCTCTCCAGCCATGCCGTCAGTCCTGTTAAAATCAGGCGAATAGTTGTTGCGCGAATGGCTGTAGTATGCGCCCAATATGATTGATTTTGTTGGCAGGCAGTCATTATCCTTGCCTGTATTGAGCAGATACACGTACTGCTGGCTTGTATTGTCATAGACATAGCATACGGTATAATATGCCTCATTTAGCGACATATCGCGCGTCTTAATCATAAACTTGGCAGGTTCGTTTATATCCACTACCTCAAAATCGATAAGCACCGACGGAGCTGCATCCGAGAAGCTGGGAATCTTTACCGACATGTTCATCACCTCCAGCGACACTATGTCAAATATTCCTGTGTCATCAACATTATCATCAGTTACCAGAAGGCTGTTGCCCTTTTTCTGCGAGACCTGTTCCGCATGAGGCGGCACGCTGTCTATTGCAGGCTCATAATCGACAAACGACTGCCCGCCCATAGTGCCATAGGCATCAAAGCCGTCAAGTTTCCCAAAGCCAAAACCATAAGAATACAGACCAAACGGCTGGACACATTCCACAGTATGCGAACCAAACGGCAGCCGTATGCTTGCCACCGAGAATTTTGTCATGCCAAACTGTGTGAAAACATCGGCATCTATAGGCAAGTCGTTTATTCTAAAGGTCTTAATAGCCTTAGTCGGAACAACCACATTAATAAAGTGATGCCAGTCGCCATTGACAGGAGTGGCAAATCTATACTTTTTCAAGAACTGCTGCGTCGGGCTTACAAGCAACATCATCGGGTCGCCAAGCCCATCGCCAACAGCCTGTCCTTGCGAATACTGGGCAACAAGCACCGGCTTATCGGCTGTTATCTGTATGTTCTCCTTAGCTTCACGCTCAACATATTCGCCCCTCATAAGGGTTACCAGCAAGGATGTATCGCGGAATATCTTGGTATTGTCATGCGCCGCAAGTACGCGGTATGTATAGCTGGAACGCATCTTAAACGTTCCCAGATAGAAGTGCTTGCCCCATGTCTGTATCGGAGGCATCTGCTCCACAAGGTGGTTGCATGCAAGTATGCGGGGCGAAGGGATATTGGCACATTGGTGTCCGCCAAAGACAGCAACCTTTTTGTTAGAGACAACAGTAGAGCCGGACATATCAGAGAGCTTGGCATCGCGGTTCCTGTATTTGCCCGCAGCCTGATACACATCTCCCCTATTCATGGTTACCTTGTATGGCTTGCCCGCAGGCTTGCCATCGGTTGTCTCAACCGCCGGGGTTACGGTTATCTCCGTATTATCCTCAGTTGCAACAACGGCAAGCATAGAGGAGAACTCGGTATAGCCTGCATATCCCATTACCATGTATTCCAAGCCCAGAACCTCGACAGGATATGCAAGGAATGAGTCCGTCGTCTGATACCGCTTATTCAGCCCATACACCGTAACAGGCTTGTCGGAGACAATATGTATTGCCTGATCTATATCCACAGTGCCGACTGCCAGAGTTTGAGCCATTTTGTCCAGCTTCACGGTGATAACCTCACCTGCCCGCAAAGATACCACTTCGCGGTAATTTATTTTGGCAAATTCGATAGTGATAGTTGCATCATAATCGCCTGTGATAAACAGGTTTAGCTCAATAAGACCCGCCGTTGAGCTTTGGTCTATGAAATTAGTCATAAAGCATATCCAGAACTCTTTGCCTTCGCCATTTTTCATTACCTTGCGCATTTGCAAAGTATCGGCGGGTATGTCCTGTTTTTGTGCATAAGCCTCTGCGGTGAATAAACTTAGCGCTAAAAGGAGTAATATATATACATGTCTCATTGTCGTTCTTATGTTAATGTTTTACGTTCTATTATATTATAGTTAATTTTTCGATTTTGCATGGTCATAAACCCTTACGCCGCCACAAATATAGTGCCAGCAATTCCCCCATGCTGAAGCGGCAGATAGCAGCCTGCGCCTTCAACATCATCTATTGCTTCATAAATCTGACCGCTTCCCCATCGATATCCAGCATGTATGTGCCATTTGGATATGCCGATATGTCTATGCTATATATGGAGTTATCTATATTGTTATATGCCGCTAACAGCTTGCCTGACATGTCAAATAATGAAATACTCTTAAATATTTTGTTATCAATATTGCTGATTGTCAATATGCTATTACTTGGATTAGGATAGAGATTTATGAATAAATTTTCATAATCATCGTCTATGCTAACATCATCTGTTATGGTAACTTTATATATTAAAGGACTATAGTAAGGTGGTTCATCAACAAAATTAGGAAAGGTCTCATTGGTCATTTTACAAATTAGCGTTTTGCCGGAATATGACGCATCAAGCGAAAAGATGCCGTTATTGCTAGCAAGAGTAATTGATGTTTCAGCTCCACCTGTAACATCATACCACGCGAAATTAGTAATATTGCCGTCAATGCTATACTCGCTGCTTAAGTCAATGCCGCTCGAATATGCAACAGTTCCGCCTCGTATTGTATCTTGCGGGGAGTAAACATAATACAGATATTGTTCTTTAGGTAATGGCAATGTTGAGAATTTTAATTGGTTGTCAGGGCACTCTAAATATATCAATTTCGTATTGTTTGATATATCTAAATTTGTGAGGTGGTTGCCAGTGCAATCTAATTCTTCCAGTTTAATATTGTTTAATAAATCCAAATTCGCTAGCTGGATGTGTCCGCAGAACAAACGTTCCAGTCTAATATTTTTTGACACATCCAAATTCGTCAGCTGGTTGATAGCACAATGTAATCTTGTTAAAGCGACATTTTTTGACACATCTAAACTTGTGAGGTGGTTGCCAGCACAATCTAATTTTTGTAATGCTGTATTTTTTGATACATCCAAACTTGTGAGCTGATTGCCAAAGCAAGATAGTGCATCCAAACTTGCACATCCAGTTAAATCCAAATTACCGGCAAGACTTCTAAAGTCCCAATTTATCTCCGTTAAGCGTTTTGGGTTTTTACTATTCCATGTAAAACCTGAAATCTTGCCGACCCAGCTTTCTTCTGTCAGCCAGTCTATGCCATTAAGTATTGCCATATCATCGTCGTCTAATCCTAATCTCTGTCCATTAGTTTGATATTCTCCATAAGAATTTTGGATTAAGAAATTGCGCAAAGCGGTTTTATCATCATCATGATATTCCCCAGCTTTCACTGCTGAGCATATAAATGCAAAAGCAATAACCAATAAAATTGTGTTTTTTGTTTTCATGATACTATCCCTATATATTTATGAATATTTTTTAATAATTATATACTATTTTATTTTTTTCGTTTCTAAATCAAATTCGCAAGGCGATGATTTTATATGCAAAATTCTTTATAGTTATTTTTCCGTATATCAAAATTATGAATAAATTTTAACAACTATAACAACATAGACAAAAATTGAGCTGAAAAAGTATCCGAATGTATATGAATATTTTTTAATAAATCTTATTATTATGCTATCAACATTCCATCTGCTTTAATATTTCTTTTGCCCAAGGATTTACAGCTGTATAAATTTTCTCAACCTGTCTACCAACAGTTCTAAATAACAACTTCGGAAAAGTGTTATTTTAGTACCAGCTATGATAAGCAATTTAGGCTTCATTATCATTGTTTAATGCCTTCCAATATAATTTTGCTTTTATCTGCTGCTATTTCTATTTCCCTCTGGATTAATTTTTTTAAATCTTTATCTGCTGCTTCTTTTTTTTTCATACTTTCTTCTGCAACCTCTTTCATTAATGCTTCAAGCTGCATATCTGACGGCTCTATATCTTGAAGAAAGCTGTATTTCAAGTCTATATTTAATTCGTTCATTATGTTATCTATTTTTTAGTTAAGAGTAATAAATTAGGTATCACATCAAGGCAATCGCCAAGTATTATTTGGTTCATATATTTTTAGTATTTGTTGATTTATGAATATTTGTTAATAATCATTCCTTATACGAACATCTTTTGCAATTCTTCTGTAAAATATGTCGCTATCTCTTTCTTGCCGATATGTTCCTTCGGATTCAAATGCCCATCTATCGCGTCTAATTCAATGTCATCAATATAAACAATCGTTTCGCTATATGTAATTGCCGAAAGATGCGGCAGCTTTTCCTTACTCATTTCATATATTTTAGGCAAACCTAAATAATATTTTGCCAAAAAATACAAATCATAATAATCGCGAATAGTACTTCGATTGGCTATTGTTGCCATTTTAAGCACAGCAATTGTATCAATATTGGCAATATGAGTTTTGCGAAAAGAAATCGCATCAGGCAAAACCTGAAATGGCAATTGAATAGCTCCAATCGAAAAAAAAGTCAGCTTAACATTATTTATCAAAAAATCAATTTGGTAGCCTTTTTCTTCACGAATAATTTTATATTTTGGAAAATATTTGGCAATATTACGTTTTATTGTCTCATTATTAAGTTTTTCTTCATCGAAAATAAAATCCAAATCTTCGCTATGCCTGTGTCCTATCTGCAATGCCAATGCTGTGCCGCCAACCAAAGTATAGCGTTTCATAAAATTCAAATCAGCTAATTGTTTAAATAATTCTGCCGTATGCGGCAATATATTAGATAATTTTATTTCCATTATGAATTATTTTTAATTAAATTACCGATAAATACTTTTTCAATAAAATTTACTCGTTTTTTCCAGCGTTCATTTAACTTCATTTTATTAACAATATTTATCAAAATTTCTTATGATATTTGCTTGAAAGCAAGCGAAATATCTTCTATATCGCCATAAGATAACACTTGCTCTGCAACTATATTTTCAGGTAAATCAGCGTCATCTGCATAATTCCAAAAAATATATTTAGGATAATTGTTAATTTGCATACACATTGTTTATGAATATTTTTTAATAACAGCTTGCTATTCTATTCTGTTGTGGTAGCGTCTTGCTTGTTTTCAAGGGCGTTAATCAGGGTGTGCCATGCGAGGGAGGCACATTTGACACGAGCAGGAAATTCGCGCACTCCGTAGAACACGGAAAGCTTGCCAAGGCTGGGATTTTCCGCAGCGGCACTTGTGTCGGAAGTGATGGCTTCGTGGAAATTTTTGAAAAGCTCTTCAGCTTCTTCAATCGTTTTTCCTTTGAGCACAGTGGTCATAACCGATGCCGATGCCTTCGAAATAGCACAGCCATTGCCATCAAATTTTATATCCTGTATAACATCACCGTCTATTTCGATGAACACCTCCAAGCTATCGCCACATAGAGGGTTATGTCCTTTGGCATGATGGTTGTAATGTTCGGGTTTGCCAAAATTTCGAGGATTTTTATTGTGGTCTAATATCACTTCCTGATATAATTCTCTTAGTTCGGATGTATTGTCCATGTCAGTTTTTCAATTATTAATATAGTTATAAAATGACGATAATCGCAGGTATATAGTGCATTGGCTGAGCTGGTATAGCGCCATTATGCCTTTTTGTAATTTAATTTTTTTTATGTAATTTGCTCGCTTTAAAAATATGACCCAACATTTACTTCACTCTTATGTCTAAAACATCATCTATCAAAATACCCGGATACTACCGCTGGATTGTGCTGATATGCGTGTCGCTTGCAATATTCGGCAACTACTTTACCTATGATATTATACCCATATCGGGCGAATTGCTTGCCGACCAGCTGGGCTTTTCCGACACTGACATCGGGACATTACAGTTCTGGTACAGCGCTGTCAACATCGTTATGGTACTGATTGGTGGCATTATTATCGATAGGATAGGAACGCGAAAATCAATGATGATATTCACCTGCATATTCGTTGCGGGAGCGGGAATCACGGCAATCAACGGCGATTTTATAACAATGGCTGTAGGCAGGCTTATATTCGGGCTTGGCGCTGAAACCATGATAGTAGCCGTATCTGCTGCTGTTGCGCGCTGGTTCAAAGGCAGCACACTATCGCTGGCAATGGGAGTGGAGCTAACGATTGCACGCATGGGTTCTTTTTCAGCTGAAAACTCGCCGTCGTGGGGATCATGGCTGTTTGATGATTGGCAGAAGCCGCTGCTGTTCGCATTTCTGGTCGGCATCTTCTCCATAATCATGGTCGGCGTATATATGTTTTTGGACAGGCATGGCGAAAGGAAATTTGCATTGCCCAAAGTCGCTAAGCAGGATGAGGTCAAGTTGCGGGATATGTTCGTATTCGATAAGTCCTTTTGGTATATAAGCATACTGTGCCTTGTGTTCTACTCGGCAATATTCCCGTTCAAGACATTTGCACCGCGCTTCTTCATTGCAGAACATGGCTTGAATCTGGCAACAGCAGGCGCCGTGAGCAGCATTATCACCCTTGCAGCAATGATACTTACGCCATTTTTCGGCGGCTTGATAGACAAGATAGGCCGCCGCGCTTCAATCATGATACTGGGCTGCCTGCTCATTATGCCCGTGTATCTGATTATGGCTTATACTCACTCGGCAACCGCAATACACATACCGGTAATAGATGTCAGTGCAAGCATATCGCTTGTGATACCAATGATTATGATGGGTATTGCATTTGCTCTTGTGCCTTCCGCTTTGTGGCCCTCAGTACCCATAGTAGTGCCTGCCGAGAAGGTTGGGACAGCTTTTGGGCTTATGACAATGCTGCAGAGCTTTGGTTTGATGGCATTGAATTTTATTGTCGGCAGGGCAAACGACGCAACCGGCAGTTATACCGCAGGCATGTGGATATTTTCGGCATTAGGGTGTATTGGCGTTGTGATGGCAATACTGTTAATTATTCGGGAGCGCGGTCCCAACAAGCACGGTATGGAAGAAGGCAGATAAAGCGGCGAAGGGCAATAGCAAGTGATTATGAATTTTTATTCATAATTTTAAAACAGAAAGTATATGAATTGTTAATAGAAAAAGAAGAAAAGAAGGGAAATAGAATAAGTCTGGTTTCCACAGGCAACTTGTAAGCCCAACTATTGCACAGGTTTGAAAAATGCTGTAATTTTGTATTGCCTTTCACACGCAAGCTATGGCAACATGAAATGAGTTTGTAGCTGAAAGAGGCATTAATTAGCTAATAATTGAGTGGGGTTAATTAATTTTTTTTAACAATTTCGGAGATAAAAAAATGTCAAAGAAATTTTTGTTTACCGTTACCTTAGTAATCGCTATTACAAGCTCTTACGCTT
>JAVBOP010000204.1:0-5708 GCA_031550405.1 Kapaibacterium sp. (SeqCode) | reverse complement strand
AATAATCCTACAATAGACAGGTCGGAAATATGGCATTTCAAGGTTGCAGCAGAACCAGCTCCGACATTAAGCAAGCCGATATTGATAAGCCCCATAAATAACACAGAAATAGCAGATGGTTCAACAACACTTGTATGGCATAAGGTTGAAGGAGCTACGAAATATATTGTAGAATATTCACTGGAGAATACATTTCCTTTTCTTACTAATACCTATCCAACGAAACGGATAGAAACAGCAGATACAACCTGCACCGTTAAGTGTTTAATCGAACTTGCTGGTGGCGGCAATGAATCTGCAGAACACTATTGGCATGTAAAAGCGATAAATGAGGATGAAGTCAGCGAATGGAGCGATATATGGATGTTTAAATTGGAATACAGCAGTATTTATGAATATTTTTTAATAAATAATGCGATGACTACTCCAAATCCTGCAAGCGATAAGGCTGATTTGCATATTTCAATGGTAAAATATTCGGATATCATTATTAATATTTATGATATTTCTGGTTCGCAAGTATATAGTATTGCATCGGCTTATGATATTGGCAATCATATTATTGCTTTGCCTTTACAGAACTTAGCAAATGGTAGTTATGTCTGCCAAATTGTATCAAATGGCAAGCTGATAGCAGCAACTAATATGATTGTGAAGAAGTAATATTTGCTTGATTTATAATTTGTCATTTCAATTCTGCCTAAATGAGCAGGTAGCCAGAGCTTGTTAATAACAACAAATACAGGCGGAGATGTGGCTTCGCCTTTTTTTTGTATATTTGTAAGTTCATGAGGAACCATGAATTTTTCTGAATATTTTTTTATAAATTAATCCGGTATGATTATTTAGCTAACCCAATATTTTACATGGCATTGTATGTACGAAACAAACGATAAACCTGAAAGGACACTGATAATTTCTGCTAATATAAAAGGGCATAATAGAGAACAGGCGCTGGAATATCTTGATGAATTGGAGTTCCTTATCAAGACGGCAGGGGCGGAAGTTGTTCAAAAAATATATCAAGAACTGCCCAAATTGAATAAGGCAACTTGCGTTGGTTCTGGCAAAGTCGAAGAAATAAAAGAGATTATCAAGGAAGATGATATTTCTCTAATCGTTTTTGATGATGACTTAACTCCCATGCAAAACAAGAACTTAGTAAAAGAACTGAATACTAAGGTATTGGACAGGAGCGGAATAATTCTTGATATTTTTGCCTCACGAGCCAAAACACAAGAAGCTAAAACACAGGTCGAGCTTGCGCACATGCAATATATGCTTCCGCGGCTGACAAGGCTTTGGACGCATTTGTCGAAGCAATTTGGAGGTATCGGATCGCGAGGTCCGGGCGAAACGCAAATTGAAACGGACAGGCGGCTATTGCGGGAGCGAATCCAGATTTTAAAGCATAAATTGGACGAAATTGCAGTTCAGCAGTTTCAGCAGCGCAAATCTCGCGAGGCGTTTCCAAGGTTTGCTCTTGTTGGATACACAAATGCCGGTAAATCTACGTTAATGAAGACGCTTACAGGTGCGAATGTTTATGTTGAGGACAAATTATTTGCTACACTTGATACCACTGTGCGTGTGTTTGAGCTGCCCGGAGGCGAAAAGGCGCTCCTTTCTGATACCGTCGGTTTCATTCGCAAACTGCCCGCAAATCTGGTCGCATCTTTTCGCAGTACGTTGGCAGAGGCAAAGGAGGCTGATTTTCTGGTGCATGTGGTAGATGTTTCGCAAAAGCGCTTTCGCGAACAAATCGCCGTTGTCAATGACACTCTGCAAAGTTTGAAGATTGAGAACAAGCCAACGATTTTGGTATTTAATAAAATTGATAACCTCGAAGAATCCGCTGATATTGCGATTATTCAGAATGAATATCCGGACGCAATATTTATTGGAGCCAAGCAAGGGCTAAATATAAATTTACTCTTAGATACTTTCAAAAAATTTAATGACCATCAAAGTTCGTATGTTCAAATGTTTGTTCCATACAGTGAAATGCAGATTATTGGCAAGATTTACGGCAAGGCGGAAATTTTGGAACGGAACGACCATGATGATGGTATTTTTCTGCGGTTGAAAATACAGAAAGACATTTTTGGCATATTCCAAAACCATTACAGCAAGTATTTTATCCAATAGAAATATTAAAAAATATTCATAAATCTCATGGCGTTTATTGCGGCTGTTGATTTATTATTGTGGATACTAATGCTAAATCCTCGGGAGTGTCGACTCCTGCCAATGTGTCATCGCTTTTGAAACAGAAGAATTTTGCTGCATGTTCTAACAACCTTAGCTGTTCCAAACTTTCCATGATTTCATACATGGATTGCGGCGATCCGATAAATTTTTCTAATATATTTATTTTATAGGCATATACGCCTGTGTGCTTCCAAAAATTAATACCATGCTCTCTGCCATAATCCAGCCATTGTTCTTTGGCAACACTACGAATATATGGAATGGGGCTCCGCGAAAAATACATGGCATTATCATTATTATCCAGCACAACTTTCACACAGGACGGATTGAAAATATCATCCGCATGCTTTATTGGGGTAACGATAGTGCCAACGTCAGAATTGGATAATTTGAAATTATATAACAGCTTATCAATAGTTTCGCCTGTCAGCAGCGGCTCATCGCCTTGAATATTTACAACTATGCTTTCCTTACAACACAAAGCCTGATATGCCGCATATATGCGGTCAGTGCCCGAAGGCAAATCAGGCGAAGTAAGAACCGCTTCTGCTCCAAACTGCTTGCAAATATGAAGGATACGCTCATCGTCAGTTGCTATAATTACTTTATCTAAAAGCTTAGCCTGCGAAACATTTTGCCACACGCGTATGAGCATTGGCAGTCCGCATATATCCACCAGAGGTTTGGCAGGCAGTCGTGTTGATGCATATCTTGCAGGTATTATGCCTATGATTTTGTTGGAGTTAGTCATTATCTAACATTTTTGGGACTTTGAAAAAAAATTCATTTTTTTTAGGCGCATTGTGTAGTGCATCCTGAAGAGAAGCGGAAGGCTTGGCAATATCCTCGCGAAAGCGATTTTCGGGCGTAACCGTTTGCCCATCGGCATTTGTATCCAATTGGTACTTATCTAAAACCGAAACATATTCCAAAATATTATTCACATTTTGCCTCATAATTTCGATTTCATTTTCGCCAAGATATATATGTGCTTGCTCCGCAATGCGCAACAGTTCATCTTTATTAATTTTCATAATATTATTAAACATTTATGGTATAAGCTACCGTTTACACTCATTGTTAAAACAATTTATTTTTTAATTTGGTAGCGACGCTACGCAAAGGAGATAAAATCATGTACAGCATCATTACGGGAAATATTGCATAGCCTTTGGTGATAAGGCAAACAATTATTGCTATTACAACTGCGATGAAAACTATTGGGCGTTTTTTGAACGACTGCTTGCTCGGGCGAGGTAAGTTATCGAATTTAAAGGTAGATACCATCGCTAATGGCACAAGTATTACCACGATAAAAGATAATATTTCCAGTTGATTTTGAGGTAATAAATTTTTTATCAAATAAAACATAACAAAGGAAATGATTGTCAATGCTCCTGCGGGGATTGGCATGCCTTTGAAATACAATTTATCTTCAAAGCTGATAAGCTGGACATTGAATCTGGCAAGCCGAATAACGCCCGCCAATGCTGGCAGCGATGACAACAATATACCCATTTCGCCATATTGGTAGAAAAATGCCTTGTAGAGCATAAACGACGGCGCAACACCGAAAGAAACAGCGTCGCACAAGGAATCCAACTCTGCGCCGATTTCGCTTGTGGCGTGCATGATGCGGGCGACGATGCCGTCCATCAGATCAAAAATGGCTGCGAGCGCAATGTAAATACTGGCTTGCACAAAATTGTTATCCATCAAAAAAATAATGGCAGCATAGCCGGAAAAAACATTGCCGAGTGTCAATAAGTTTGGAACTATGGAACGTGTAACCCGTATTTTTTTCATTTAGTTACATTCTTTTAATTTTGCAATAACCGTCTCGCCGGCTACAACCCTATCGCCTATTTTTACAAGTATTTCGGAATTAGTAGCAACGGCAATATCCATACGGGAACCAAATTTCATCATGCCAAATCTGTCTCCAACCTGCACGGAATCTCCAACTTTCAGCTGGCAAACCAAACGTCGGGCAACAGTTCCGACTATTTGTTTGAAAAATACTTTACCATACTGGGTTCTAACTCCTATACGGGACTGTTCGTTAAGCTCGCTTGATTTAGGGTGGTTGGCTATGATATATTGCCCTTTATTATATTCATAAAATTCGACCTTACCAGTTGCAGGCAAACGATTTACATGGACATCAAGCGGCGATAAAAATATACTAATCCTGATAGATTTATCTTGCAAATAATGCCTTTCATTTTCTTCAACAACTTCCACAATTTTGCCGTCAGCAGGCGATATTATAAGCGAATTATCATTAATAGCCTCTTGCGGCACATGGCGTTCCGGGTCGCGAAAAAACCAAAATGTGAACAAAAAAAGCAAGCAAGAAGCCACAATTAATGGAATGGCTATAAGCTTATTATTAAAGAAGTGTATTCCTAAAGCCAGCAATATAGCGGCTGCAAGAGACATTACGATGATATTGCCGGTACCGTAATTTGTGAGCATAGTCGGGTTACCACAGAAATAATACAATACTGAGTGTTACCACACAATGCAAAAATACAAAAAAACACGCAATTTGGAGTAATTTTATATTGTATACATCTGGATTTGGTCAGCCGTGCAAGATTATGCAATGGAAATACCCTGTTTGCAATACAGCATTAGCGCAATTTATATTATCTCAAGAAGCTCAACTTCAAATACCAAATCCTGGTCTGCAAGCTGATGATTGGCATCGAAAACAACGCTATCTTCTTTTATTTCAATTATTTCGACGCTTACATTCAATTCGGGCGCCAACTCTAATTGCATTTTAAGCCCCAACCTGTAATCCAATTCTTCTGGCAATTCGCTCTTTTTAAATTCCAGAATAAAATCATCGCTGCGTTCGCCGTATGCCTCGGCACAAGGGATGAGAAACTCTTTCTTTTCACCGACTTTCATGCCTTTTATTCCATTTTCGAAGCCCGGAATTACTTGTCCCGTTCCCATTGTAAATTGCAACGGCTCCGAATTTGAAGAGTCGTCGAATATAGTGCCGTCAATTAATTTTCCACAATAGTGAATTTTAACTCGATTTCCATCTTGAACTGTCATTTTTTTTATTTCCTTTATAATAATTATTAAAAAATATTCATAGAATTATACAACAGTAATGCTAAGCAAAATAAAGGTATTATAAGAATTAGATGATTGGCGGAATTTTCATTTGAAGCGCTATATACATCAAACACAAGGTTATCAATATTGACAGGATATAGCAAAAAACTGTTATCCATTTTTGATAATGTGGTTGTATCTAAAGCGCTTATGACATCTTCGCCCTGCAAATTTTGCAAATATTTCTGTGGCTCGTCCATTGGTATCTTGCCGCCCGTTACTGTTCCAAATCCTATACATCGCATTTTTATGTTTTTATTCCGAATTTGTTTTAATGCTGTTTCAATTTCAGTATTGTGATTTTCTGCATCTGTCAATAAAATAATGCTATTATCTGCATAATCATTAGAAAAATTAGCGAC
>JAVBOP010000043.1:0-4562 GCA_031550405.1 Kapaibacterium sp. (SeqCode) | reverse complement strand
TTAAAGGCTGCTCTATGGTTTGAGGAATGCAAGCGAAATATTCGCCGTATTGAAAGTGCAATGATTGATACAAATGTTGGCATGATTAGTGGTGCTGTTGGCACTTATGAGCATATTTCGCCTGAGGTTGAAAAATATGTTTGTGAAAAATTAGGTCTTAAGCCTGCAAGTATTTCAACGCAAGTCATACAAAGAGATGCACATGCAGCATTTATGTCGGCACTTGCAATTGCAGCAACTTTGCTTGAAAAAATCAGCACAGAAATCCGCCATTTGCAGAAAACGGAAGTTTTAGAGGCTGAAGAATATTTTTCGGCAGGTCAAAAAGGCAGCAGTGCTATGCCGCATAAACGTAACCCAATCAGTTCTGAAAATATCTGTGGACAGGCAAGGCTTATACGCTCGTATCTTGTTGCAGCTATTGAAGATAATGTGTTGTGGCATGAAAGAGATATATCACATTCAAGTGTTGAGCGAATTATTTTTCCTGATGCAACTGTAACTTTCGATTACATTTTGAACCGCATGATAAATGTTATAGATAATCTGGTGGTTTATCCTGAAAACATGAAGAGAAATTTAGATATAACAAAGGGTTTGTATGCTTCCCAAAAAGTATTGCTGTGCTTGGTGGATAAAGGCTTAAAGCGGCAGCAGGCGTATGAAACCGTACAAAAATCAGCAATGAGAACATGGAATGAAGGCATACCGTTTATGGAAACATTACTGGCGAATGATGCGTTAATGGCATATATTTCTAAAGATGAGATTGAAAAATTATTTGGTTTCGATGAAATTTTCAAAAACGTTGATTACATCTTTAAGAGATGCGAATTGGATTAAACCAGATTAAACCAAAAAATCATCGACATTCTAAATTCTGCTATATTTAAAATTAAAGGCTTATCTCAAAGATGCCTCAAAAAATATAAAAGGCATAAAGGAATTTTGCGCTTAGATTCACTTAATTATACCTTTTCTGTAATCATAAGTAATTTCCACAGAATGCCTTGGCGAATTGGCTCATATAAAACATATCCGTATTTATTAGCAAAATAAAAATAATTCTATTGCTTTTTGTATATTTGAGGAATGAAAAAGCTTTGCGTTGTGATGGCAGATAAAGGTTATGAAGAGATTTTATGTTCTGCCAGTAAATATAATTTTATTGAGCTAAGGCTTGACAGCTTACGTTTAAATCAATATCAGTTAATTAAAATTAATTCATTATTTGAATTAATTATAGCGAGCTGTATTACAGAGGATACAAATGACTATCATTACCAGCTTGCTCAAGCTATTACTGCAAAAATTCCAATTATAGATTTTTCATATAATAATATCTATAATAGTTTGGATTTATTGAAGTTAGCGAAGAAAAACAATTTAAAAATATTGCTTTCATACCATAATTTTATCAATATGCCAAATACCGATGAACTTATTGATATAATTGAAGTTATGAAAAAATATAGTCCTGACTATGTAAAAATTGCGGTACAATGCAATACTTTAAAAGAAGCGGAAAAATTATTTACTTTATTTGAAATTAAAGAGCTTGAAAATAAGTTTATATTAATTCCGATGTCCTCAAATATAGAGCTAAACCGCGTGCGTGTTGATTCTCTGCGGCTCGGGTCGCCATTTATGTATTGTTATGATAATCGCGCAACTGCATCTGGACAAATGAGTTACAATGATATGAAGTTAATGAATACTTAGCGATAAAGTAAAAATATTATTTTTTAAAACTCCTAAAACAATATATGTTTATTAAAAAATATTCATTATTCTATGCAAGATAAAAAAGAATTTTTTGCAGTTTTTGGTTCGCCAATTTTACATAGTAAAAGTCCATATCTTTATAATCATTTCTTTAAACAAAATAATATAAACGCATTCTATACAAGGTGTTACGCCAATACTGCCGATGAAACATTTGAATTGTTTCATAAATTAAAATTTAAAGGAGCTAACATAACAGCTCCCTTAAAAAAAGATGTTGTGCAATTTTGTGATTCTGTTGAAGCTAATGCCCTGCAAATAAACGCAGTTAATACCATCGTTCGGCATAATGATAAAATTTTGGGATTCAATACCGATTGGAAGGGAGTCTACCACTCTTTTCAGCAGCACGGAGTTGATTTAAATAATAAAAAAATCGCTGTTATAGGCGCTGGAAGTGCAGCAGCATCGGCAATATTTGCGATTAAAAACTGTTTTAAAAATTCAAAAATAACGATTATAAACCGTAGTAATAATATTAATTTATCAACTCAATTTAATTTAGATGTAATTGTAATCGATAGAAATATAAACAAGATACTAAATAGTTACGATATTATTGTTATAACAATACCCAAACCTGAAGAATTGCTATCTGATGTTGTTTTTTCTAGAAATCAAATAATTTTATTTGCAGATTATAAGTCAAATGAATACATTTCGCAAGTAAAAAATCAGGCTAAACTTGTCATTTCAGGTGAAAATTGGCTCATAAATCAAGCGATTCCTGCAATGAAATATTTTACAGGTACTGACAAATTTTCCCAAAAAATACTACCGAAAAATTATGAAAATACTATAAGTACCAATAATATTTATCTGATAGGCTTTAGTGCTGCTGGTAAAACAACAACAGGACGTCTTCTCGCCCAAAAGTTAAATTGGAATTTTGTTGATTTGGACGCAGAAATAGAGTGCTATGAAAATAAAAATATTATGAAAATTTTTTCAGAAAATGGCGAGGAATATTTTCGTATGCTTGAAAGCCAAATGTTACAAAAAATATCAATGTTGCAACATAATGTAGTTGCGCTTGGCGGCGGCTGCATAGGCGAAAACAGGAATCAGCAAATTATCCGTCAAACAGGCATAACCATATATATATACAGCGACTTAGAAGTTTCCATGTCGAGGGCTATAAATACAATGCGTCCGCTTTTGCAAGATAAAAATTATGAAGAGATTTCTATATTATATTCTTCTCGTTTGCCCAAATATATCGAAAATTCCGACCTGATTATTTCCAGCAACGCTTTATCTGCGGATACCATTTCTCAAAAAATATCTGACGAAATATTAGCATGTTTATGAAAAAATATTCATAAATGAGATGGTTTTATGTTTGCGATTTTCTTTCTGACATGTATACGCCAAACAGTATCAGCAGTGCACCGACGATAGCCATTATCGTGATCGATTCATCTATGATTAGATAAGAAGCAATAAATGTAACTAAGGGTGTTATATAAATATAGTTAGAGATTCTTAAAACTCCTAATTTTTTCAATGCCGAATTCCACATTATGAAGCAAATTAAAGAAGCAACTATTCCCAGAAATAATAAATTTAATAATACTACAGAATTAGTCAGCATATTTATATGAATTTGTGTAGAATCAATCAGCAAAAATGGAAGTGTTGTGATTATGCCGTAGAAAAAAATCTTACGCGTCATAAACAATGGGGAATATTTTGCATCTATTTTTTTGTAGATTATGGAGTAAAAAGCCCACATGAGCGCTGCAAATAGTGTAAGTAAATCTCCTTTAGGATTGACTGAAAAGATAAAATTCCCATTAAATACTACAAGTCCTACACCCAATAATGCTACAAGCGAACCACAGATTAAATTTTTTGTAACTTTTTCCTCTTTATAGAAAAAGATGGATAAAATTGAGGTTAATATTGGCGCAGTGCAGATAAGGAGCGCAACGTTTGATGCCAGCGTTATTTCCAGTGCAGTATTTTCTGCGAGAAAATATATGGAACCGCCGGACAAGCCCATAAAAAAAAACATTAGCTCATCTTTTTTGCTTTTAGCAAATATATGGCGGGGTGCAACAAACCAGATACATACGTAGGCTAATATGAAGCGGTATATAAATATTTCGATAGGCGACAAGTCATAACTTATTAATATTTTAGTACTTACAAAAGTAACTCCCCAAACGCAAACTGTTAATATTGCCATAATATGATATAAATAAATTTTATATCTTTCCATAAATTTATAACCTGTGAATATCCATTTTTATAAAAAATATCAATAGTTTTATGAATATTTTTTAATATTTCTGACAATAGAACACCTTATATCTGTTACTTAGTAAATATCTTAAAGTCAAATAATTACAAATATATAAAATGTATCTGTGGTTTATAATACCCATATTACCAATATCAATAGTGCCTCAAACAAGCTGGCGGCGATATATAATACGCTTAATTATAAGTTACTTATACCGCAGTTGAAACAACCGTTATGAGGCACAGTCCTAAACATCAACTTTACTTATGATTGATTGCCGGCTTTTTTGCGGCGCAACTCCATGAATATCGCACCGGCAAAAGCAAGCAGCAATATGATGTTGGCAGCGGTGCTTAATGTGCGGCCTGTTTCAAATTTATCCGAATGATATTTAAATTCAATGGTATGATTGCCCGCAGGCACAACTATTGAGCGCAAAACATAGTTGGTTTTATAGATTTCAGTTTCCTTGCCGTCAATATACGCTTTCCAGCAGGCTGGAAAATATATGTCCGAAAGCACCAGCAAG
>JAVBOP010000014.1:0-8835 GCA_031550405.1 Kapaibacterium sp. (SeqCode) | reverse complement strand
AATAATCCTTATTGTGATTTGATTATATTATTAATTGGTACAAATATACGAAAGTTTTTAAATAAAAAATATATAAAATTATGGCAAAGAAAATTTTAGGTCTTGATTTAGGTACAAATTCCATCGGTTGGGCGTTGGTGAGTGAAGCCCAAGATAAATATGAAAAATCATCAATTATAAAACTTGGAGCTAGGGTTAATCCTCTTACAGTTGATGAACGAACAAACTTCGAAAAAGGGAAAAGTATCACAACAAATGCTGAAAGAACTTTGAAAAGAAGTATGAGACGTAATCTTCAGCGCTACAAGCTTCGTAGAGAAAACCTGATTGAAATTTTAAAGGAACATAATTTTATTTTTGATACCACTATTCTATCTGAGAATGGCAATAGAACTACTTTTGAAACTTACCGTTTAAGAGCAAAAGCTGCTACCAATGAGATTACGCTTGAACAATTTGCCCGTGTATTGTTGATGATCAACAAAAAACGAGGATATAAAAGCAGTAGAAAAGCAAAATCGCAAGATGAAGGTCAGCTGATTGATGGCATGTCAATAGCCAAAAGATTATATGAAGAAAATTTAACACCCGGGCAATTCTGCTTACAACTTTTGCAGGAAGGCAAAAAATATATTCCTGATTTTTATCGTTCGGATTTGCAAATGGAATTTGATCAAATTTGGACAAAGCAACAGGGGTTTTATCCTGAAATTTTCACAAATGAATTAAAAGAAGAACTTCGCAACAAGAAACGAGATGCTGTTTGGGCTATCTGTGCAAATGCGTTCAAGGAAAAAGGGATAGAACTGGTTGGAATAAAAAGGCAAGGCAAGGCAGCAGAGCAAAAAATTGAAAATTACGTTTGGCGTGTAAAAGGATTGGCAGAAAAATTGGATTTAGAACAATTAGTTATTGTTTTGCAACAAATTAATATTCAAATTAACACTTCAAGTGGATATTTGGGTTCTATTAGCGACAGAAGTAAAGAATTGTATTTTAACAAATTGACTGTCGGGCAATATCAAATGTCGGTTTTAGCAGAAAATCCAAATACAAGTTTGCGAAATATGGTATTCTATCGTCAGGATTATTTGGACGAATTTAATACAATTTGGGACAAACAAGCCGAATATCATAAAAAATTAACTGATGAGCTGAAACAAGAAATACGCGATGTGATAATTTTTTATCAACGCAGATTGAAAAGCCAAAAGGGATTGGTAAGTTTTTGTGAATTTGAAAGTAACCAAATTGAGGTTGAAATTGATGGTAAAAAGAAAATAAAAACTATTGGTTCAAAAGTTTGCCCTAAATCTTCTCCATTATTTCAAGAATTTAAAATTTGGCAAATACTGAATAACATTCAAATTATTGAAAAAGCAAGCGGGGTGAAAGGTTTTCTAGAACAGGAAGCAAAAGAAGCTTTAATTGAAGAATTAAGTATAAAAGCTAAAATGTCAAAGGCAGAAGTTTTAAAATTTTTATTCAAAAACAATAAAGAAATAACTTTAAATTCTAAAAATACTCAGGATACCAAAAAGAAAAACCAAGATGAACTATTCGATAAGCCTATTACATTCAAAGTAAGTAATTTAGATTTGAATTACAAAGAAGGTATTGAAGGCAACAGAACTCAAGCGGCATTATTTGAAGCTTATAGAAAAATTGTAGAATTGAGTGGACATGGAGAATATGATTTTTCAAAAATGAATGCAGATGAAATCATAAAAATTATTTCATCTATTTTTGCAGGATTGGGCTACAATACTGATATATTAAAATTTGATTCGAGTGTTGAAGGAAATGACTTTGAAAAACAGCAAATGTATAAATTATGGCATTTATTGTATTCTTTCGAAGGAGATAACTCTAATCTTGGCAACGAGAAATTAATTAATAAAATTTCACAATTATATGCTTTTCCCTATGAATATGCTAAAATTATTGCCGACGTTACATTTAAAGATGATTATGGAAATTTAAGCACTAAAGCAATGCGAAAAATACTTCCATTTTTAAAAGATGGAAATGAATACAGTCTTGCTTGTGAATATGCAGGTTATAGACATTCAAAAGATTCCTTGACCAAAGAAGAAAAAGAAAAGAAAATATTAAAAGATAAATTAAATATTTTGCCTAAAAACAGTTTGCGTAATCCTGTAGTGGAGAAAATATTAAATCAAATGATAAATGTTATTAATTCTGTCATTGAATCTTACGGAAAACCCGATGAGATACGTATCGAATTAGCTCGTGAGTTGAAAAAAAGTGCAAAAGAAAGAGAAGATCTAACAGCTGCAATCGGCAAATCAACAAAAGAGAATGAAGAATATAAAAAAATATTACAAAAAGAATTTGGAATTGTTCACGTTAGCCGCAATGATATTATTCGCTATAGGCTATATAAAGAATTAGAATATAGAGGATATAAAACTCTATATTCTAATACATATATATCGCAAGAAAAATTGTTTAGTAAAGAATTCGATATTGAACATATTATTCCGCAATCAAGACTTTTTGATGATTCATTTTCTAATAAAACATTGGAATGTAGAAGTGTGAACATTGAAAAATCAAATGATACAGCTTATGACTATGTGCTTCACAAATATGAGAAAGATGGTTTAAATGAATATTTGTTAAGAATTGAAGAGTTGTATAAAAATGAAAAAATCTCTTTTACTAAATATAAGAAACTCCGAATGAAAGGTGCTGATATTCCAGATGGATTTATAGAAAGAGATATTAGAGATACACAATATATTGCTAAAAAAGCTAAATCTATATTGGAAGAATTAGTAAAAGATGTTATTTCTACAACAGGTTCAATTACTGACAGATTAAGAGAAGATTGGCAATTGATAGATATTATGCAGGAATTAAATTGGGACAAATATAGTAAGCTTGGCTTAACAGAAATTATTGAGAATAGAGATGGGCATAAAATCAGAAGAATTAAAGACTGGACAAAGCGTAATGATCACCGCCACCATGCAATGGACGCTTTGACAGTGGCATTTACAAAACTTAGCCATATTCAATACCTTAATAATTTAAATGCAAGAAGTGATAAATCAAGTAGTATTTATGGTATTGAAACCAAAGAATTATATCGTGATGAAAAAGGAAAAATTCGCTTCAATCCGCCAATGCCGTTGAATGAATTTAGAGCAGAAGCTAAAAAATATTTAGAAAATACTTTAATTTCCATAAAAGCGAAAAATAAAGTAGTTACTATTAATACCAATATTACTAATAAAAAAAATGGTAGCAATAAAAAAAAGCAACTTACGCCTCGTGGGCGGCTTCATTTGGAAACAGTATATGGAAGGATTAAACAACAAAACGTTGAATTTAAAAAAGTAAATGGCACATTTGATAAAGAACAAATTCTCAAAGTTACTAAGAAAATATATCGCGAAGGATTATTAAAACGATTAGAAGAATTTGATAATGAGCCAAAGAAGGCTTTTACAGGAAAAAATAGCTTGGATAAAAATCCAATATTTTTAGATGAAATGCAAACGAAGAAATTGCCTGACAAAGTACCTACAATATCTTGGGAAACAATTTATACCATACGCAAAGAAGTTAGCCATGACTTAAATGTAGATAAAATTATAGATCCAAAAATTAAAACAATATTGTCAAATCGATTAAAAGAATTTAATAACGATGCTAAAAAAGCATTTTCTAATTTGGATGAAAATCCTATATGGCTAAACAAAAATAAAGGAATTGTTATAAAACGAGTTACGATTAGCGGAGTTAGCAATGCTGAAGCATTACATGATAAAAAAGATAAAGATGGGAATATTATATTAAATGAAAATGGACGTTCTCAGCCAGTAGATTTTGTAAATACCGGAAATAATCATCACGTTGCAATTTATAGAGATGAAAACGGTAATTTACAAGAAAATGTTATTTCTTTTTTTGAAGCAACAATGCGAGTGAACAATGGTTTTCCAATTATTGACAAAGAATATAAAAAGTCTGAAGGTTGGGAATTTTTATTTAGCATGAAACAAAATGAATATTTTGTCTTTTCGAATGAAGAAACAGGGTTTAATCCGTACGAAATTGATTTGTTGAATCCGGATAATTATGCACTGATTAGTCCGAATTTGTTTAGAGTACAAAAAATATCAAATAAAGATTATTTCTTTAGACATCACCTTGAAACAAAAGTCGAAAACATTGATTCTTTAAAAAATATTTCTTGGTTAAGATTGGGTTTGAATGGCATTCAAAATATTGTAAAAGTTCGCATAAATCACATTGGAGAAATCGTACACGTTGGAGAGTATTAATGACCAATAGAAATTTAACATTATACTCCTATTTATCAGGATTATTTTTATATTCGCAATTAACAATTTATTAACATGCTATAACTTATGGCAACAAAATTAATTATAGAATGAAAATGCCTGCTTTGTGAATATATATTCATAAAATTAGAATAAAAGATTTTATGGTATAACGTTCGGATTTTTGCAGTTTTTAGATGAACAAAAAATAAAAAATTTGAAAATAGCTAAACGTCGCCTTGTCGCTACAAAAAAGACATAATTTAATCATACTTTTAGTGTGATACTAAATGTGTGATGCTAAAAGTTGGATATATTTAATAAAATCTGTATCTTTGCTTTAATTGTCTCATCAAGGTAATTGAATATGAATGCTGAGTTTAACCCTTTTTTAACAGATAGTTACATATCTAAAGATTTGTTTTGTGATAGAGAATATGAACTCGAAACATTAAAAAAACGCATCGAAAATCAAACAAATACAACACTGATTTCAGCTCGAAGACTTGGAAAATCAGCTCTTATTTGGCGACTTTTTGATGAATTTGATGCAAAAGATAGAATATGTATATACATTGATATATATGCAACACAAACCCTGAAAGACCTTATAGAAATTTTAGCTGCTGCAATTCTAAAGCATTTTCCTGAAAAAAAGAGCATAGGAAAGAAATTTTTAGATGTATTAAAAGGATTTCGTCCGATTATCACTTACGACTCACTTACAGGGCAGCCTGCCGTGCATTTTGAATTTGCCCAAGCTAAGGAAGGCGAGCAAACGCTTGGCGGACTTTTGCAGTTTTTAGATGAACAAAAAATAAAAATTTTGATTGCAATCGACGAATTTCAACAGGTTGCAGCATATTCTGAACAAAATACAGAAGCTGTTTTACGCACAGCAATACAATTATTAAAAAATATTAATTTTATTTTCAGCGGAAGCAATAAGCATTTGATGACCGAGATTTTCACAAGCAGCAAGCGTCCATTTTTTTCGAGTACGCTTATGCTTGGGTTGTCAACTATTCCAGAGGATAAATATAAGTCATTTATTTTGCAAAAATTTACAGAGAAAAAACGAGCAATTTCCGAAATGGAAATTAATTTTATTATTGAATGGACTCGCTGTCATACTTACTATACTCAAATGGTTTGCAAAGAGGTTTTTGCTACTCAAATAAAGAAAATAGATATTGATGTTGTGAAGAAAGTTTGTAGCAATATTTTAACCTCGCAGCAGCTAACATATATACAGTACAGGAGCTTACTGACTTCATTACAGTGGCAGCTTTTGATTGCTATCGCTAAGGAAGGAAAACTTTATAACCCGCAATCTGCTAATTTTCTACAAAAATATAAAGTAGGTTCGGCTTCAAGCGTCAAAAAAGCCTTAGATGCTTTGATTGATAAAGAAATGGTATATCGCAATGACGATATTGATACAACGTCTTACCAAGTTTATGATGTCTTTTTATCTCGTTGGTTAGAACGCACTTACTAAAAAAATATGATTGCTAAAACACTATACTTCGGAAATCCTGCTTACCTCAGCCTGAAAAATGAACAAATGTTAATAAAACTACTTGAAGTTGAGGTAGAAAATGGAGATGGCGAAAAGCTGAAGACAAAAGCAGAAGTTTCTCGTCCGGTTGAAGATATAGGCATAGTGATTCTGGATAATCCGCAAGTTACTATTACACATGGACTTATGTCCGCTCTGCTCAAAAATAATGCTGCTATAATCCAATGCAATTCGCAACATCTGCCGCACGGTTTGATGCTGAATTTAGATGGACATACCTTGCAAGCTCTGCGTTTCCGTTACCAAATCGAAGCTACCGAACCTCTCAAAAAACAGCTCTGGCAGCAAACCGTTACCGCTAAAATTATGAATCAATGTTCATTATTGAAGTCTTTGGGAAAAGAAACTAAGAAACTTGAATTCATGATTCGAAATATGAAATCTGGCGATACTGACAATTATGAAGCACAGGCGGCGGCATATTACTGGTCGCAAATATTTTCCAGCTATATTGTTGATTTTAAACGAGATAGGGAAGGAGCAGAGCCAAATATGCTGCTTAATTACGGCTATTCGATTTTGCGTGCAGCTGTTGCCCGTTCGCTTGTGGGTTCTGGATTGCTGCCGACTTTGGGCATTTTCCATCGCAATCAATACAACGCATATTGCCTTGCCGATGATATTATGGAGCCTTATCGTCCGTTTGTTGATATGGCGGTTTGGGAATGTGTTAAGCGTAATGATTATGAGTATTTAAGTCCAAAAATTAAAGAAAGTTTATTTAAGGTTTTGGAGCAGGATGTACATTTTGAAAAAAGCACAAGTCCTTTAATGGTTGGACTTACACGAACAACAGCTTCATTATCAGATTGTTTTGAAGGCAAAAAACGCAAGATTAATTATCCTCAATTATATGCGACTTAGCGAATATAGAATTATGTGGATTATGGTTTTATTCGACCTGCCGACCGAAAGAAAAATTGACAGAAAGCGTGCGACAAAATTCCGTGAATCTCTTATAAAAGACGGGTTTAGCATGTTTCAGTTTTCGATTTATATTCGTCATTGCAGCAGTCGTGAAAATGCGGAAGTCCATATAAAACGCGTAAAAAAAAATCTGCCAGAGCATGGAAAAGTCGGCATTATTTGCATCACTGACAAGCAATTTGGCATGATTGAGCTTTTTGAAAACAGACGCATCGCAGAAAATCCACAAGTCGAACAGCAATTAGAAATGTTTTAGACTTTTTTGGGGTTTGGGGTGGGGCAGCCGTATTAGCTTTGAATATATAGCTAGCTCTATTTTTTTAAACATTCAAAATCACGAATTATTATTTGGCAGAGAACAAATATTTGGATGATAGTGATTTCATACAGGCTCTCAAATCCCGCAATTTTAAACCATTTTTAAGGACATACAAGTATATCATTCAAGGCATCTAAGATTGCTCAAACTCACATTTTCACGCTGAACGGGAAAGCAGTTGGCTATTAGTTCCATAACATCTGATATATATATTTGTGTTAACAGAGCATAGTCATTATAGCAACATTTAAGAAAAAACATTTTTTTATTTTTTTAAACACAATAAAGTGCAAACCAAGTATAGCTTTTTTTTGTATATTTGTAGTTGCTTGATGAGCTAAATATGCGAACGGTATAGCAGAGTTATTAAAAAAAAATCATAAACTTAAGATTATGGAAAAACTAATTATTACAGCAGCTATTTCGGGTGCTGAAGTTACCAAAGAATTGAATCCGGCTGTGCCTTATACTACCGGAGAATTTGTACGTGAAGCCAAGATGGCTCATGAAGCAGGCGCAAGTATTATCCATTTGCATGTGCGCCGCGATGACGGAACGCCAACGCAAGACAAGGCGCGTTTCAAAGAGATCATGGAGGCTATTTATGCGGCTTGTCCCGATGTGATAATCCAGCCTTCAACAGGCGGAGCTGTTGGTATGAGCAACGATGAGCGACTGCAGCCAATCGAACTGTCTCCAGAAATGGCAACTTTGGACTGTGGCACGCTGAATTTTGGAGGCGACGAGATATTTGAAAATACTGAAAATACCATCAAATATTTTGGGCAACGCATGATAGAAAAAGGCATAAAGCCTGAATTGGAGGTTTTTGATAAAAGCATGATTGACATGGCTTTGCGGCTTGCCAAAAAGGGGTATATTCAATCACCTATGCATTTCGATTTCGTAATGGGCGTAAATGGCGGTATTTCCGGTGAGTTACGTGATTTTGCATTTCTGCGCGGCAGTATTCCGTCGGACGCTACGTACACGGTTGCTGGAGTTGGACGCTATGAATTTTCTTTAGCTGCTGCAGCCATTATTGACGGAGGGCATGTGCGTGTTGGCTTAGAGGATAACCTTTATATATCTAAAGGAGTTCTGGCAAAGTCTAATGCCGAGCTGGTTGAAAAAGTTGTGCGGCTTGCACAAGAATTTGGTCGTGCAATAGCGACTCCAGCCGAAGCCCGCAAGATATTGGGATTAAAAATAAGATAATATTTAACAAAAACATCTATAATTGCAAATATTGGCGAAGAGAAAATATCTTCGCCTTTTTTGTATATTTGTGAGTAACAAAATTATAGGATACTTATGAAAATAAATAATGTTATACTATGGGCGGCAATTATAGGATTATTAATTTTTATTAATAATTCTTATGCGGAAAGTGTTGGGCGAAAGGGGATGGCGCATATTGTCAAAAATGATACAACATCGCCTAAAGTGCTTGCAGGGCTTGCGGTTATAAGATACAAGAACGCAAATATTAAAGCACATACTGCAAGTATCATGCAAAGAGAATACAGCCACATTAAATATGTTTTATCTGAAAAGACAGCTGTTTCAAGGCATGCCGAGCGCATGTCCATGCTAAGCCCGCAGCAGGCATCACGCATATATGAGCTGGAAAATATGCTCAAAAGGACTGCTGTCGTTGAATTTGACGAACGCATGGACGTTATGCACTT
>JAVBOP010000046.1:0-5434 GCA_031550405.1 Kapaibacterium sp. (SeqCode) | reverse complement strand
CGAAATCTATACTTACGTAAAAAAAAAGCCAACAAAGTTGCAATATGGACTGCTTATTCTCGAGAACGAGGTTGTGTTATTGCATTTGAAATCGGTGATGAAGAGTTAAAAAATGGCAAAAACTATTTACGCAGATACGTTTCATTATTTCTACAAAATCTGGCTATCTTTCTGTATTGGTATTTGTCGCAGAGCATAGACATTAAAATAAATATTAATAAAATTTTCAGTTGAAACCGTTGCCCTTGCTTGTGGTGCGGGTCTGTTACCTGACCAAGGTAATAAAGTAGATTCATAATTTAGTTTTTCTTGCATTTCTAAGAACTTAATTGATAGAAATTAACTGCCATGCCCTATTTTGGACGAAAACGAGTATAAAAACGTCAAAAATACAAAATTTACAGCTAAATTTTACCAACAAAAAAAGCCTTGTAACTTATTGAATTACAAGGCAGTTTGCTTTGCGGAGCTGACGAGACTCGAACTCGCGGCCTCCTGCGTGACAGGCAGGCGCTCTAACCAAACTGAGCTACAACTCCAAAAATTGTTTCATTTATATCAAATATAGCGTGGACCCAAGGAGGATCGAACTCCTGACCTCTTGAATGCCATTCAAGCACTCTCCCAGCTGAGCTATGGGCCCCTTGAGACCGAAACTCTCTTACAAGCAGCAACACGTTTGACACTACCGTAAAAGAGAATACAAAAATACAACCTTTTTTTTTATTGTGCAAGTTTTTTTTATTTTTGTGATATGAAAAATTATTTTTCAAAGAAAAAAGTATTAATTATCGGGGCTTCACAGGGTATTGGCAAGGCATTGGCAAGGCAGATGTCTAAGCTGTGCAGCGACCTGTTCATTGTGTCAAGGAATGAAGTGGCATTGAAATCACTGTGCGATGACACACAAAATAATAATGCTAATGTTAGCTATGCTTTGTGTGATGTCAGCGTGAAATCGAACGTTACAACCGCTGTACATAAGGCTTGCGAGCAAATGCAGGGTATTGATATTGCGATAATTAATGCGGGAATTAATGGTTCGGAAGGATTTGACGATTTCGATAGTGAGATATTTAAACGCATATATGATGTTAATATTCATGGCATTTTGCATTCGATGGAGAGCCTGATCCCAATAATGAAAAGAAATAATGGAGGCATTATTGCCGGAGTTAGTTCTCTTGCGGATATTCGCGGCTTCCCCGGATCGGGCGCTTATTCCTCGTCGAAAGCAGCAGCAACGGTAATTCTTGAGGCAGCGCATTTGGAGCTGGCACGTTTTAATATTAAAGTTCTGACGATAAAACCTGGCTTTGTTGACACCAATATGACGAAAAAAAATAAGTTCCCCATGCCATTTTTAATATCGCCGGATAAAGCTGCAAGCTATATTGTCAAAGGATTAACCAAAGAAAAGACGTTAATAGCATTTCCACTTCCTACAAAAATATTGTCGGGCATCGGAAAAATCCTTCCCAAGTGCATTTTTAATTTTATGTTCAGCAATAGGAATTTCAAATTTTGATATTAGATTTATTATTTATCGCTCTGGCACTCGCAATGGATGCTTTTACTGTTGCCGTTGCAACGGGTGCATTTTTTAATGAAATATCATTAAGCCATAAGCTCAAAATGGTATTCCATTTCGGCTTTTTTCAATTTTCCATGCCGGTTTTGGGCTGGATATTGGGGCGGTCTTTATATGAGCAAATAGACCGGTACGATCATTGGATCATCCTTATTTTATTGACTGTTATAGGTGGAAAAATGATTTTTGAAGCCTTTAAAAAAAATAAAAGAGAGGAGTTTAAAGATGACTATTTTAGTGAAAGGCATATATTGGTGTTGTCACTTGCCACCAGCATTGATGCGCTGGCTATTGGCATCAGTTTTGCATTCATAAGGCAGCCTATTGCGTTGCCGTCATGTTTAATAGGCGTCATCGCTGGTTTAATGACATGGATCGGGCTTTTGCTGGGCAAAAAAATCGGAGAAAAAGTACCGCATAAATTTCAATTTATTGCCGGTCTCCTGCTTATCATCATAGGCATCCGCATCTTCCTCGAACACCAACATTGATTTCATATTATTGTGAAATGGTAAAAAAAATGTTTTTTTAGTTTACATTAATTATAAATTTTTTAATATTTTCTGTAAATATTTTTTATATGGAATAGCAATATTTTATAATTTTTTTGTTAAATTGTATAAATTATTGTGTGGATTTTGCAATTAATTAAATTAAATAAAATGAATAACACATATTTGGAAGCGAAAATATCTGTATTGGAACAGGAAAATTTAGACCTAAAACATGAAATAGCAATGCTTAGAAAGCAAATTGACATGCTAAATAATAAATCTGTTGAAATGAAAAAGCAAAATGACGTTTTGACAGAAAAAATGGAGGAAATCAAAAAAAATAATTCTGAATTAGAGGACTTGCAAAAGGAAAAAAATGATTTATTTGCATTAATAATTCATGACATCAAAAATCCAACGACTGTTATCAAAAGTCTGGTTGAGCTGCTAAGTTCTTATGATACAATGACTAGCGATCAACAGCTGATAATGCAGGATTTAGTTGCTTCGACCAGACAAATTATTAATTTATCCAATGAAGTTTCAAAAGTCTTGGCATTAGAAGGCACAAAAGTGATGATGTATCGCGAAAACGCCGATCCTACGATGTTAATTACCGAAGTTGCCCGTCGAAATTCAATAAATGCCAAAAATAAAAATCAAACAATAAATGTAAATTCTGACCCTGATTTGCCGCAATTTCAGGTCGATGTTTCAAAAATATGCGAAGTTTTTGATAATCTTGTCTCCAACGCAATTAAGTATACGCAAAAAGGCGGAAAAATCGTGATATCAGCAAAACAAAATGGCGAAAATATAGAAGTATCTGTCAGCGATAACGGCTTGGGAATGAGCGAAGAAGATTTGAAGCGGGCGTTTAATCGCGGTATGCGCCTAAGTGCGCAACCAACAGGAGGCGAATCGTCGTCGGGATTGGGACTTTGGATTGTAAAGAAAATTGTGGAAGCCCATCACGGCAGAGTTTGGATAAAAAGTGCTGTAAGCCGCGGCACGACTTTCACCGTGAGAATTCCAATTATTAGTCCAGATGGAATAGGAGAAGAGAGCGACAGGTAAAAATTAAAAAAAAATCATTTTTGCATGTTTAATATCGCGTTAAACTAAAAAAAGTCTCTTTTGTCTATAGTTCTTATGAAATCCTTAAACTAAATGAGATTCACAAATAACAAATAAAGGAAAATAAAAATGTGGAAATTTTTTCTTGTAATATGTATGGTTGGCTTATTATCATCAATTGTACTTTTTGCTAATGACTATAAAAAAGGTGAGATTAATGTCGCAATGACTTGCAAAAGCTGCAAAAATACGATAGAAAAAACACTAAAAAGCACAGAAGGCATTAAAAAAGTAAATGCTGACGTTAAGTCGCAACTGGTAAAAGTTGAATACGATGATACTAAGATTAGCTTAAAAAAAATAGTTGAAATTATAAATGATTTGGGCTATAAAGCGTCAGCAAAAACAGAAAAATTAGATGATGCCCAAACAGAAAATTTAAAATCGTCGGGTTGCTTTAAACGCTGCGATTCGTAGCTTGATTACTCCTGTCTTCGCACAGATGCAAAGTCTACGTTTTTGATAGCAATGTCAGAGCGTGGGCTTTTTTTTTGTTTGAGAGCCCCCGTGTTACATACAGCAAAAATTATGAAAATAAAATCATAAATCTATTTCCTGCTCATAAAGAGCATTAGTTTCATGCGTAATATATTGAAAATAAAGGACTTGACTGCTAAAACTATCCATCAAAATATTTGTCACTAACACGTCGTTTGGATAAACACAAATGATGACCGCTTTTTTGAAGTGTTTTGAACCGCAATTTGGACATACTTTGTATTCATTATTTCAAAATGACTGTTTATGGAATTATTGGCGAAACGCAAATAAGAGAAGCCATAGATATATCGGCTAAAAATTACTATCCGGAGGGTTCGGTACTTTGTCAATGGTTTGCAGATGATGGAATCACGCTGATAAAAAATCATTTTATAGCTGAAACATTAAAATTAATTAATGATTAAGTATGAACATACAGCATTAAATTTGCAAAACCATAACAATTATTCGCGAATCATCTATACTTATGTCATATCCATTGCATATAAAGTAGATGATTTTTTGTATATTTGCTGTAATTTTTAAGAATGTAGAATTCACATAAATCTTAGGTAAAATTATGGACTTCAAAGATGAAATTAAACAACTGGGTGAAAGAGTTGTAAAACTCAAAGACCAAATTCAAACAGAAGAAGCTACTAAAAATGCTTTTATTATGCCATTTATCATGGCTCTCGGTTATGATGTATTCAATCCATTGGAAGTTGTTCCCGAATTTATATCAGATATTGGAACGAAAAAAGGTGAAAAAATTGATTATGCAATTTTTAAAGATGGAAGTCCTACAATTTTAATTGACTGTAAACATTGGGCACAGAATCTTAATTTACATGATGGACAATTATTAAGATATTTTCATGTTTCAAAAGCAAAATTTGGAGTTCTTACTAATGGGGTAATATATCGCTTTTACTCTGACTTAGTAGAATCGAATAAAATGGATGAAAAACCATTTTTAGAGATAAATATAACTGATATTAAAGATAATCAAATTGAAGAACTTAAAAAATTCCATAAATCATATTTTGATATTGATAGTATTGTAAATACGGCAAGTGAATTAAAATATACTAATGAATTAAAACAATTAATTCAGCAAGAACTAAATAATCCATCACCAGAATTTGTAAAACATTTCGCGAAACAAGTCTATCCTAGTGTTATTACTGCCAAAGTATTAGAACAATTTACTAATCTGACTAAAAAATCAGCGCAACAATATATTAATGATTTAATAACTGAAAGATTAAAAACGGCTTTAAAAACAGAAGATATTGCTAATAAAATTTCTGATACTGAGGTAATACAACAAGCGCAAGTCGATGAAAAAAATAAAATTGTAACAACAGAAGAAGAATTAGAAGGATTTATGATTGTCAAAACGATTTTACGCCAAAAAGTTAACGCTAATAGAATAACTTATAGAGATGCACAATCATATTTTTCAATTCTGTTAGATGACAATAACCGCAAAACTATTTGTCGCCTTTATTTTAATGGAAATAAAAAATATTTTGTAACAATTGACGAACAAAAAAAAGAAATAAAGAATGAAATTTTATCATTAGATGATATATTCAATTATTCAGAAATACTGTTCAAAATTGTAGAAAATTACGATAAATCGAAATCACATACAAATGAGAATGTCGCAATGCCAATTACATTAGCAGAATAATTACAACAAACAGCGACAATTATTAACAAAAAT